>JANMSL010000405.1:0-1644 GCA_031389245.1 Lysobacterales bacterium
CTGCTCGCCGAAATGGAGAAGCTGTTGCTGGCTCTTGACGTTGCCGAACCGGATAGCGAGGATCTCAATGCGATCTTCCGTGCCGCCCACTCCATCAAGGGTGGCGCGGCCACCTTCGGTTTCACCGACATCACCGAAGTCACCCACATGCTGGAATCCCTGCTCGACAGAATTCGCAAGGGCGAGATGGCGCTGACGCCCGAGCATGTCGATGCTTTTCTGGTGTCCAAGGATGTGCTGACCATGCAGATGGAAGGACATCATCATGGTTCGAGCGTCGACCAAACCGCGGTCGACAGCGTCTGCCAAAGGCTGAAGGCCTTGTCGCTGGGGACTGTGGCGGAAGCCGCTCCGGTGCCCGTAGTCGCAGCCCCCAAGCCAGCGGCTGCAGCGGCCGCAGATGCATACGGCGATTTCAATTTCCGCATCGAATTGCCCGAGGTGCCGCAGAAAGACGTGGACGCGCTGGCGGCGGAACTGGGCCTGCTGGGAACGATCAGGCAGGAGGTGCTGGCCGATAAGCGCGTGGTGTTTCATCTGACCACGCGCGAGGGCGAGGACGATATCGTTGCGATTTGTTCGTTTGTGCTGGACCCGGACGATCTCAAAATCACGCATGGCGCCCAGCCCGCCGCGCAAACCGGTGCAGCAGAAAGCGTGCAAGCCAGCGATCCCGGCTACGGAATCTTTGAACCTGAACAAGTCGCTGCCGCTATTCAGGCGCCCGCCGAAGCGGCTGCGTCCAAAGTGGCCGCACCCAAAGTAGAGCAGCCCGCGGCCAGCTCGCCGCCTGTCGAAGGCAAGAACCCGGGCCGGCGCGCCACCGATAAGGAAGGCTCAGGCCCGGAGTCCTCGTCGATCCGCGTGGGCGTGGAAAAAGTCGACCAACTGATCAACCTGGTCGGTGAACTGGTGATCACCCAGGCCATGATCGAACAGCGCATCGGCGCGCTCGATCCCCTCCACCACGAACGTCTGATGAACAGCGCCAGCCAGCTGGCGCGCAACACGCGCGACTTGCAGGAAGCCGTGATGTCGATTCGCATGATGCCGATGGACTACGTGTTCTCGCGCTTCCCGCGCATGGTGCGCGACCTGGCCGGCAAGCTCGGTAAGAAAGTCGAATTTATTACACGCGGTGCAGCAACCGAGCTCGACAAGGGCCTGATCGAACGCATTGTCGATCCGCTGACTCACCTGGTTCGCAATAGCGTCGACCATGGCGTCGAAATGCCCGAAAAGCGCCGCGCCTCAGGCAAGAACGAAACCGGCAAGCTGACGCTTTCGGCCGCGCATCAGGGCGGCAACATCGTGATCGAAGTGAGCGACGACGGTGGCGGCCTCAATCGCGACAGAATTCTCGCTAAGGCCAAACAGCAAGGCCTGCCGGTGTCGGACAGCATGCCCGATAGCGAAGTCTGGCAGCTTATTTTTGCGCCGGGCTTCTCCACCGCGGAATTCGTGACCGACGTTTCCGGGCGCGGAGTCGGCATGGATGTGGTCAAACGCAACATTACGGCGATGGGCGGGAGCGTGGAAATCCGCTCGGTTACCGGCGCCGGCACCACCATCGCCATTTCGCTGCCGCTGACCCTGGCGATTCTCGACGGCATGTCGATCAAGGTGGGCGAGGAGGTGTACATC
>JANMSL010000483.1:0-6189 GCA_031389245.1 Lysobacterales bacterium
ATCCAATCTCGCGCGCTCTTCATCAGGTCGACGAAGGGGAACTCATCGCTGAAATCTGAAACTCCGCCGATGTTGGCGCCGAGCGGCGCCAGCGGATCGGTGCCGGCCCAGGCCACCGTGCTGATGGCAAGTGTCGCGACGCCCACGATACGCAGTAACCCAAATCGCTTGAAGAAGGACAGACGGCGGCTCATTGAACTACTCCCCGGATTGACTCTCCTCACAGAACCCCAAATCGCGGCAATGTCCGCCAGTGCTTTGCGGTCGATGGCGACCGACGACCAGATCGCCGTTGCCATCGCCGCTGGCCAATGCCGATCCAAACGCGTCTTCGGTTTGGGCGGTGTCAACGAGGCCATGGATCCATGCGGTAGTCACTGCGGGTTGCCGGCGCTCAAGGCGCCATGTTGTTGTCGGTGGCCGGCACGAAGGCCGCTGTGCGATGCTTCACCGAACCCACGAACCGCTCCATTTTGGCCAGACTTCGCGACGCGCAACTTTCCGCGCCGCCGCGAGTGCCACAATCAGGTCTAGACTCCGGCTGCCATGACCAGAACCAGGAACAATGCGCTGGACCTGCTGGAGCCGGGCAAACTGCTGACCGGCGCACTGTTTCGCAGCCTCAGCGAACAAGTTACCCGGGCCGACCGTTTGATGCCTGGCACGCGACTGGGTGCTTTTCGAATCGTCGATGAGCTCGGGCATGGCGGCATGGGCGTCGTCTATCGCGCCGAGCGTGATGACGGTTCCTATCAACAGCAAGTGGCTATCAAGTGCGTGCTCAACTCCGATAGTGCGCACGGAACCGAACTGCTCCGCCGCGAACGCCAGATACTGGCCGAACTCAAGCATCCGCACATCGCACGCCTGCTCGATGGCGGACGCCACGATGATGGTCGTCTGTGGTTGGCGATGGAATTGGTTGATGGCAGGCGCATTGATCAACACGCGCACGCTGCGCGGTTGAGCGTCGAGCAACGCCTGCGTCTGTTCGCCCAGGTCATCGATGCGGTTGAATGCGCACATGCTCGTCTGCTCATCCACCGCGATATCAAACCTTCCAATGTACTGGTCGATGCGGACGGGCGTGCCAAGTTGCTAGATTTCGGCATCGCGTCGCTGATTGACGATGCCGATGCGGCGCGTGCGTACTCGCCGGGCTGGGCCAGCCCAGAGCAGCGTGCGGGTGAGCACGTCGGACCCGGATCGGACCAGTATCAACTGGGGCTCTTGCTCGACGCCACGCTGCGCGATGCATCGGATCGTGACGAGGCAGCGAGCCAGACGGAACCACGAGATCAACACGCCAACCGAGTGATCGACGTTCAGCGCTGGCTCTGGATGGCGCCATCGCGGCGCGCGGATCTGCACGCGATAGTGCGCAAGGCCACCGAGCCATCGCCGAGCGCGCGTTATGGTTCGGTCGGCGAGTTCGGCAATGACCTCGCCCGGTGGCTTGCCTATCAACCAGTAGCGGCGCGTGGTGCTGGTTTGGGCTACACCTTTGCATGCGCGTTGCGGCGGCATCCATTCGTTGCCACGGGTGTTGCCTCGGTATTGATTGGCGGTCTGGTGCTGACGGCGGTTTTCAATTGGCGGCTGGCGCAGCAACGCGACATGGCACAAAGCGCCGCCATCCGTGCCGAACGTGAAGCAGCGACCGCGACCGCGGTATCGCGCTTCTTGCAGGACGATCTGCTCGCGCTGGCCGATCCCAATCTCTCGCAGGAGCCCGACTTGAAAGTCAGTACTTTGCTGGCGCGTGCGGCGCACAGCATTGACACGCGCTTCGTCGCGCAACCCGAAATTGCCGTGCAAGTGCACACGACACTCGGTCGTGGCCTGCGTGGGCTCGGCCACTTCGAGGAATCGCTAACTCAGTTTGAGCAGGCACAGTCAATCGCCGCAGCAGCATTGCCGATCAACAATGTGCGGCGTTTGGAATTGAACCTGTGGCATGCTGATCTGGACCTGGCACGTTCACAACCGCAGGCGGCGTTGACACGCCTGGAACAAGTCATTGCGACTGCCAAATCCACCTTGGGTGACGGCGCCCCGCTCGTGCTCGAGATGGAAGTGCGCCTGGAAGCGGCGCGCTTCGAAGTGGGGCAGCAGGTGCCCGCGATTGATGCCTTGGCTACGCTGCAGGGACGACTCGATCGCGTACTCGGGACAGACGCACCGCTGTCGATCTACACCATCAACCGTCGCGCCATCATGCTCAACTCGGTCGAGCGCATGGAGGATGCCCAAACGCTGCGCATCGAGCATCTGGCGCGTGCCACGCGCGCCTACGGCGCCAAGCATTCGGCCACGTTGACCGGGCAGCTCAACTATGCGGTGTTGCTGCGCAAGCTCGGGCAACCAACCGCTGCATTGCGCGAAGCGCAAGCAGCTGAGCAAGGATTGCGGAAAGTATTTGGTGACGGCAGCATCGCCACCCTGCATGCGCTCAATGTGCGCAGCCGTATTCTTTTGGATCTGGGTCAACTCGACGCCGCCGTCGCGCTGCAACGCGAAACCTTGGCCGGCCGCATTGCACTGCTCGGCGCACGGCACGATGACGTCGCCTTCAGCTACGCCAGTTTGGGCAGCATGTTAGTGCAGGCAAATCAACTCGATGCTGCGGTGGATGCTCTTGAGCACGCGCTCGACATTCGTCAGGAACTTTACGGCAATGACCACATCGATATCATCACCAATCGCATTTTGCTGGGTGATACTGAGCGACTTCGCGGTAATCTGGACGCGGCCGAACGCTATCTGGTCGACGCCATTGCGATGGCTCGCCGCGTGTTGGCTGCCGATCGACCGGAACTGGCAAATGCGCTCTATCGCCATGCCCAAGTGATGCTCGCACTCCGGCGCAAAGCTAACGCCCTGGCGTCCCTGCAGGAAGCGCAGAAGATCTATATCGCGCGCTTTGGCGAGCAACACGCGCGCGTGCTGGCAATACGTGCCTTGCTGGCGTCCATCCACTCGCAATGAGACGAGTTGATTCCGGCAATCGGCACAAATACAAACCGGGTCGGATGCACCTGTCCAACCCCAGCGTGAATTGTTGCCACTAAGGAACCTCTGAATAAGTCACCACATCGTCTTCGCTACACCGCGTATTGCTTGCCACACCCCAAAAAACCTGCGGTTTTTCGCCCCCTGACTCAGGGGGCTATCACGGCTCCGAACTCATTCATAGGATTCCTGACGGAACGGTGCGCATCCTGCATTTGCGACCGGACCCTTCATCGCGCACCACCACGCGCGATCTTCGCGCATGTAGTCAACTACTATTCGTAACCACCGGCAAAGATGCGTTCCGGTCGATAGACGTGCGGCTCGTTGCCGGCAGCTCCGGTGTTGGCGCGGAAAACGGCAAAATCTCCGATCCGCACCACGTTGCCGGGATTGGAACTGAGCTCGCTGGCAGCCAGATTGAAGCCGCGAATGGCGCCCGGTTCGCCAGCGAAGAGTTCGCGACCGAATTCGCTGGCACCCAGGATGAGATTCCCGGACATGACAAGCTCGCCATTGGGCAGCAGAGCCATCGACTCGGGCGTGATGCCACGAGTCTCGTTGAGGCTTGCGGTGCCCGCGATGCTGCCGTCGGTCACGTGGACAGCGCGTTCGCCGCCTTGTGTGGCGATAAACCAGACGCGTGCGCCATCGCTCACCGGTTCAATCGGAGACGAGCCGACGGCGCCCGGCTCAAAATCGAGCAAGCGACCGGTTCCCGCCGCGGTGCCATCGCTGGTGCAGGGCTCCAGGCGCCCCTGACCATCTGGATCGCAGGCATAGAAAACGCGAGCGCCGAAGCGCACCGTGTTGCGACTGCGTGGGTTGGCTTGCGGATCGGCCAGCAGCTCGCTCAGGCTTCCATTAAATCCGGGCGCAAGATCGGGCAGCGGCAGGGTGCCAGCTGCACTGCCGTCACTGACGAACAATTCCACGCCGCGGGTCTGCTGCGCCGCTGCGAACAGGAGTAGGTTGCCGGTTACACCTTCGCCTACCGCAATGCCGCCGCGCAGTGATGTCGATGCCGTGCCGGCGGCAAGATCAGTGACGGGTTCCAAACCATCTCCAGCGGCGTTGATGCGCCACAGTTCCTCGCCGTCGCTGGCGCGCACTCCGGCGATGAACAGGGTGCCATTTGCGGCGATCCAGGGCCCGATGAAACGGGTGACGTCCGCAGGTATGCCCAATTCAACCGTACCAGCCGCGGTACCGTCGGTGCGGAACACACGCTTGAGAAAACTGGTGCTAGTCGATGTGCGTGCCAGGAAATATGCACTATCGCCCAGCGCGGCGAAATGTTCCGGGCCGGTGCTCAGGCCGTTGTTACCGGCCAGTGTTTCCGCAAGCCTGACCGTGCCAAGCATGCTGCCATCGGTGATCCAGGGTTCCTCGCCACTGCTGCCATCGGTACCGACGAACAACAGACGTTCGCCAAGAACCCCGCTGCGCGCCGGATCGTTGAAGCTTGCCAGTCCATCGACAGGGACGCCGTTACCCGCGCCTGGTGCAAGGTCGATGATCGCTCGCGTTCCGGCGACGCTGCCATCGGTGCGCCACAGTTCGTAGCCGGTGGTTGTTTGAAACGCAGAAAAATAGCCGACCTGCCGCGACGCGCTGGGCACGATGCGCGATAGCATGCTGCTGCCCGGTGCACTGCCGATATCGGTGAGCCGCCCAGTGCCGAGGGCACTTCCGTCGCTGCGCCACAGCTCCGTATCGCCTGTTGCATCACTGTGGCGGGCCAACGCCTGTCCGCCTACCGCAGCAAAAAATATGCTTGAAAAACCGCCAGTGGGATTGAGCACAAAGGTGCCGCCGACGCTGCCATCGCTCACCGCGAGGCGACTGATCGAATCGGCGCTGTTGGTGCTGATGTAGAACAGTCGCGCGCCCAGTGCCGTGGTGGCCGCCAGAAATCCCGTTGGCGAGCTGCTACCACTGCCCGCGAACAGATCCCGCACACGCCGCGTGCCGCCTCCGCTGCCATCACTGCACCACAACTCGGTCCCGCTGCTGCCGTCGTTTCCGGCGAAACACACCTCAGTGCCGAAGCGCACGGTCTCATTGCCTGTAGTGAATCCGGCCATCGGTTCGATGTTGTCGATAACGTTCGCATCGGTGCTTCGCAGCCGGCGTGCTGTGGTTGTATCGCGAGCGATGAACAACAGGCGGCCGTTGTGCTCGACCAGGCCGGTAGGATCTGCGCCGGTGCTGCCGGTGGCAAAATCCGCAACCGGGCGCGTGCCTATTGCAGTGCCATCGCTTACCCACAGCTCGCGACCAGTAGCTGGTGTTGTCGCGGTGAAGAACACTTGCGCGCCGACGGCAACGAAACGTTGCGGGTTGCTGTTGCCGCTGCCACTGACAAGATCGCCGAGCGCGAATGTGCCGGTGACGGTGCCGTCGCTGACGAAAGGTTCGCAGCCGTTGCCGGCGCTTGCCGGGAAAAACACCAGTGATCCGGCGACCGCGGTTCGATTGGGCAGTCCAGCCAGCGCGCAGTAACGCGCTGAAGCGAGTCGCGTTGCGACGCCACCCGGCGTCACCACGTAGATGGCGTCGCCGATCGTATCGCGGGCCGCGACCAACAGCTGGCTGGCACTAAGTACAACCAGGGGTTCGGCAAAACTGCTGTCCATGCCGGCAACAAATTCGACTGCCAAACGCGTGCCCGACGGCGAGCCGTCGCTGACCCATAATTCGGCACCACGATCGGCAGTGCTGGCACGAAACCACACGCGACCATCGAATGCGACCAGGCGATCGGGGTTGCTGGAAGGCAGGCCAGGTTCGATGTCTTCAACCATCACCGCACTGGACCCGGTAGACAGCCAGAGTTCGCGACCGCTTTCAGGATGACTTGCCGGAAATAACACGCGCCCGTCGCCGAGCGCGGCCGAGTCCGCATTGAAGAAGCCGGCAGGAAAGCTCGACATTTGCGGCCCCGCCCCGGTTTCAATGTCCGCCAGTCGCTCGATGACCTGGGCGCCGACCGCGTCTGCCAGCAAAAGTCCAAGCATTGCAAAAAGTGAGCAACGCATTTGAGAGCCCCTGTTCCGGTGTTACTTCCCTAACCCGGAACTCAGGTCAAACCCGCCATACACGCGGCGCCGGCGCTGGGTGTATACAGGTCGCTGCAACCAGCGTCGCGTTTGTCAAAAAATTCGATGGGAGGAC
>JANMSL010000484.1:0-1883 GCA_031389245.1 Lysobacterales bacterium
CATCACCCGATCGTTGGCGGGCACGAGCTTCGGTGCATCCTCCGCATGCGCAGGGAGCGCGCAGGGCAGCGCGAAGACCCCCAGCGCCAGGGCGCGCAGTGCGACGGAGCGAAGCGACATGTGACTCAGAGCCATTCGTCAACCCCCCAGAGGGCGCATCGCGCCCGGACCCGATCTGCCACCACCGCCGCACGATCCTGCTCGAGTCGTTCGAGCGTGGATCTCTCGTGTCCCTGTCTGCCTTGCCCAGCCTGCGCAGCGAACCTGCTCCTCAGCGAAAGTCGTCCACGAACGGGCGGAACCCGCTCACCTGGGGGAGCCCCGAGAGGCCCACGACGAGGGACGGCGCGTAGCCATTGGGCCCAACGAGGAGATCCCCACCCGACGTCAGGGTGATGGAACGACCCTCGCAGATTACCTTGCCGCGCTCGCGCAGATGGAAGCGCTCCAGCGTGGTGATGCGGGCGCGTGACTTGACCGTTTCCGGACGCGCCTGCACGATGAATACCTTGCCACTGTTGCCATCCTTGGCCCACTCGATGTCCATCGGGCGGCCGTAGTGCTGCTCGATTTTCAGCGCCTGGCGCGATAGCTCGTGCACGTCTTCGTCGCTGATCGAGAAACGCTGACGCAGATCCGCTGGGGTGTCCTCGTTGCGCACGCGTTCGCCAGGTGCTGAGGAATAGACCATACGAATCGCCTTGCTGCCGAGTTGCCGGCGCAAAATCGCCGGGCGTCCATCGCGCAAGGTTGGCTTGTAGACGTAAAACTCGTCCGGGTTGACCGCGCCCTGGACCACGGTCTCACCGAGCCCATAACTGGAAGTCACGAACACCACATCGCGGAAGCCCGATTCGGTGTCCAGGGTAAACAACACACCTGAAGCGCCGATGTCGGAACGCACCATGAGCTGCACACCGGCCGACAGCGCGACATCTTCGTGCTTGAAGTGGTGATGGACGCGATAGGAGATCGCGCGGTCGTTGTACAACGACGCGAACACTTCCTTGACCTTAATCACCACATCGTCGGCGCCGACAACATTGAGATAGGTTTCCTGCTGGCCGGCAAACGATGCGTCCGGCAGATCTTCCGCGGTCGCCGAAGAGCGCACGGCGACGGCGACGGGCGGTCCGCCGTTGTCGGCGCAAAGCTTTTGGTAGGCGCTGCGCACTGCCGCATCGAATTCGGGGATCAGCGGAGTTTCAATCACCCAGCTGCGAATGTCGGCGCCAGCGCGGGCCAGTGCATCGACATCGTCCACGTTCAGAGATTGGAGCTTGTCAAAGATGCGTTTTTGCAAGCCGCTCTGCGCCAGGAACAGGCGAAATGCGTCGGCTGTGGTCGCAAAGCCGCCAGGTACCGAGACGCCCAGATGCGAAAGCTTGCCGATCATCTCACCGAGCGAGGCGTTCTTGCCGCCTACCTGAGGGAGATCGGACAGGCCCAGTCGGTCCAGCCAGAGCACGAGATCAGACATCCAGAGTCTCCCGATGAAATCAGTTTCAGTGGTGGCGCTCAAGCTTGCGGTGATTGCGTTTCAGCGCAGTGGCCACACTGCGGTTCAGACAGGAAACCGGGCAGGGCTTGACCCACCCACTTCGATCGAACTGATCCAGCGGCCAGGACCCACCCGTTACCTATCCAAACAGTTCTTGCGGCCAGCCCGCAATCATCGACAATTGCAGCGCTTGCCACAAGGTTGCACACACCGACTTGATCTGCTTGCCTGCGAATCGCCACTCGGTCAGATTGCAGCGTCTCCCGCATTGGAATCGTCATGTCACGAATGGTGTACTACATCTCCGACGGCACCGGAATTACCGCCGAGACTATTGGCCACAGCGTTTTGACCCAGTTCGACGGCATCCAGTTCGAGACCA
>JANMSL010000486.1:0-2816 GCA_031389245.1 Lysobacterales bacterium
GCAAGATCACCGTCGATGTGAAGGGCGAGATTCTGCAGCTCAAGGAAACTATGAACACCATGGTCGAGCAGCTCGGATCATTTGCATCGGAAGTATCGCGCGTTGCGCGCGAAGTGGGCACCGAAGGCAAATTGGGCGGGCAGGCGGTGGTACCTGACGTGGCCGGCACCTGGAAGGACCTCACTGACAACGTGAACTCCATGGCCTCCAACCTCACCGGCCAGGTGCGCAATATTGCCGAGGTAACCATTGCCGTGGCCAATGGCGATCTCTCCAAGAAAATCACCGTCGATGTGCGTGGTGAGATTCTGCAAGTGAAGGAAGCGACCAATACAATGGTCGATCAGCTGCGCTCGTTCGCTTCAGAAGTCACCCGCGTCGCGCGCGAAGTCGGCACCGACGGGCGACTCGGCGGCCAAGCCGTCGTGCCGGGCGTGGCGGGCACCTGGAAGGATCTCACCGACTCGGTCAACGCGATGGCGACCAACCTGACCGCGCAGGTACGCAACATCGCGACGGTAACCACGGCGGTGGCGCGCGGCGATCTTTCACGCAAGATCACCGTGGATGTGAAAGGTGAGATTCTGGAGTTGAAGGAAACCATCAACACCATGGTCGACCAGCTCAACGGTTTTTCTTCGGAAGTCACCCGCGTCGCGCGCGAAGTCGGTACCGAAGGCAAGCTCGGTGGCCAGGCGCAGGTACCGGGTGTTGCCGGAACCTGGAAAGACCTGACCGATAACGTCAACTTCATGGCTTCCAATCTTACCGAGCAGGTTCGCGGCATCGTTAAAGTTGTGACGGCTGTGGCCAATGGCAATCTGACGCAACGTCTTACCGTGCTGGCAAAAGGTGAGGTCGCCGCGTTGGCGGACACCATCAACAACATGACCGACACGCTGGCGATCTTTGCCGAGCAAGTGACCAATGTGGCGCGCGAAGTCGGTGTCGACGGGCGGCTCGGTGGTCAGGCCAATGTGCCCGGAGCCGCGGGCACGTGGAAGGATCTCACTGGTAACGTCAACCTGCTCGCTGCCAACCTCACGACCCAGGTCCGCGCCATCGCCGAAGTTGCCACAGCAGTGACCAAGGGCGATTTGACCCGCTCCATCCAAGTGGAAACTCGCGGCGAAGTGGCGGAGCTGAAAGACAACATCAACACCATGATTTCCAATCTTCGCGAAACCACGGAGAGCAATCGTGAGCAGGATTGGCTGAAGACCAACCTGGCCAAATTCACCGGAATGTTGCAGGGCCAGCGCGCGCTGAAAACGGTGGGTCAGATGCTGCTGGCCGAGCTTGCACCGCTGGTTCATGCCCACCAGGGCACCATTTATCACCTCGCAGGAGGCGACGCGGATCAACGGCTCGAATTGCTGTCGAGCTATGCGCATGGCGGCGCCCTGCCGCTGGCCGCGACACTGCGACTTGACGAAGGCCTGATCGGTCAGTGCGCGGTGGAAAAGAAGCGCATCTTGCTTACTGACGTGCCGCCCAACTTCATCACCATTTCATCAAGCCTGGGCAAGGCACGCAAGGTGAGCATTGTCGTCTTGCCAGTGCTGTTTGAGGGGCAGACCAAGGCCGTCATCGAATTGGCCGCTCTGCAAAGCCTGAGTGCTGGGTCGCTGTCATTCCTTGAGTTGCTGACGCAGAGCATCGGCGCTGTGTTCAACACGATTGAGGCGACCATGCGCACCGAGGGCCTGCTGACGCAGTCGCAGTTGCTCACCGTGGAATTGCAATCGCGTCAGAGCGAACTGCAGCAAACCAACGAAGAGCTGGGCACCAAGGCCAGGCTGCTGGCTGAACAGAACGCCGAGGTTGAGCGCAAAAATGCCGAAGTCGAGCAGGCCCGTCACGCTCTTGAAGAGAAGGCGGCAGAGCTGGCGCTTACTTCCAAATACAAATCCGAATTTCTTGCCAACATGTCGCATGAGTTGCGCACGCCGCTCAATTCAATTCTCATTCTCAGCCAGCAGCTAGCGGGCAACAGTGTAGGCAACCTCTCCGACAAGCAAGTGGAGTTCTCGCGCAACATCAATTCTTCTGGTACCGACCTGCTCAACCTGATCAACGACATCCTCGATCTGTCAAAAATCGAGTCCGGCACGGTTACCGTGGATATCGAGGAAATCTCGTTCGTCGGTTTGCGCGAAACCATCGATCGCAATTTTCGACACGTGGCCGAGGCCAAGAACCTGCCGTTCCACGTCGAGTTCGATGATGAACTACCGCGCGCCATGGCGAGCGATCCCAAACGCTTGCAGCAGATCCTCAAGAATCTGCTATCCAATGCCGTCAAGTTCACCACCCAGGGGCAGGTGCAGGTGCGGGTCGGCTTTGCTCAACATGGCTGGAGCATCGATCACCCGGTGCTCAGCAAGTCGCAGCACGTCATCTCTTTCGCGGTGGAGGACACCGGCATTGGCGTGGCGCCGGAAAAACAGCGACTCATCTTCGAAGCCTTCCAGCAGGCAGATGCCGGCACCTCCCGCAAATACGGCGGCACCGGACTTGGCCTCGCCATCAGTCGCGAGCTGGCGGCCTTGCTCGGTGGCGAGATCCGGCTCTCCAGCGTCGTTGGCACGGGCAGTGTTTTTACCCTGTTCTTGCCGCTGCGTTATTCCGGGGCGGAAAACTCGAGGATGTTGCCAGGCGAAAGGATCGGGGCAGAGACAGCAATCGCAAAGACGTTCAACGCGCTGCCGATTGCGCGCGATATCCAGATCGCGGACGATCGCGACACTATCATACGCGGCGAACTGGTGCTGTTGATCATCGAGGACGATGCGCATTACGCGCGCATCCTTCTG
>JANMSL010000499.1:0-1627 GCA_031389245.1 Lysobacterales bacterium
CCGCGCCCAACGGCGTCGGCTGCGAGCAGGTTCTACCCGTTCAATGGGAGGACATCACTCGTGGTGCGTCCACCGCAACAAACTACCAATTGATGCCTGGCGACCGGCTGTTCATCGCCGAAGACCGTTACTCGGCCGCTACGGGTGTAGTCGCCAAGATATTGCGACCGTTTGAATCAATATTCGGTTTCATTTCTCTCAGCACCTCGTCACTCAACCTAATCGAACGGTTTGGCTTGGGTAGGTTCTAATCGCCCGACTAATCGACGAGATCAGCGAATGTGAGTTAGATACGCCCTGGACGACCTAGCTTTGGAAAGTAAACCTTATGACACCTACCAATATCAGCGAGCGATTCACCATGTGCCAAGCAATGTTGGTGTCTCGGATCTCCAAACTTCGAAGTGGTGCCACAGCCATGGCTTTCGCTACGGCCACCCTACTAGGGTTAACCAGTCTGGGTCACGCCCAAGTTCATGGTCTTTTGCCGGCCACTCCCTGTCCTTGTGCAGCCGATGGCATGTGCTATCCCCGCCGCGAGACGTGGGGCAATTACAAAACGCATTGGCGAACTTGGCCAGGGGATACGAACGTGGGTCTGACTCCCACCCCCGCTGCGGGAACCGCGCCTGGCATCAGCGATCAGCTCCCCCCCTATATGCGACCACCAGTCGACCAAGAAGATTTGCGTGGGCCAGTGAAGCCGATACGTCCCGCCGCGCCAGCAGCCGAGGGGGCGGCAGCCGCCGTCGAAGGCGGATTACCACCCTTGAACGGCGGCGTTCAACCGGCTCAACCCGGCGGCGCAGCGCCTGCAGGGGCACCAGCCAATAATGGAGATGAAGCGGCGCCCCCGGCAAACGATGCCCTGGACCTACCGGGCTTCGGACCGCAAGGAAGCTTGCAACCACTGCCTCAGTTTGAAGAGGGTCCGCCAGCATTACCGGCGGGTTTGAGCCAAGCACTGAGTGCGCAATTCAGCACGCCGGTCAATCTGACGCAAGGGACGATTCAGCAACCTACGGTCGCAGCGAATCCAAGTGCCTCGGTGCGACCCGTAATCAATGCCGTGCCGTCCAACTCGCGCTATGTCACACCGGCTGCCGCGATCGACACGAGTCACATCGAACTGGCCAACCCGGCCGCGAAAAATGTCCAAAAGTCCATGGAACAAGACCTTCAGCAGGCCATCTATTTCGAGGCCTCGGACATGCCTCCAGGCAAATGATTTGGCAAGCAGTTGAGGCTTATTCCGCCGGTTTTGCCGCTTGTAGGCCCCACGAGCGCGAACTTCTCAGGGCTCCCCGACGGCATTTCTTGACAGTCGGCAGCTTCACGCATACCGTGAAACTACCGAAATTGTTTTCTGTCACGTCTTTTCGTGGGTCCACGCCATGGTTCGCAGTCTGTTAATCCCCGCCATCTCAGGCGGTGTCTTGATCTTCACGCTCTGCTTTGTCGAGCAGTTTTATCTCCGGGACTACTGGAGTAAGCCGGGCGTTGAAGCGGAGGTCATGGGCGAACGCTTCCAGCAAGTTCCCAAAGAGATCGGTGACTGGAAAGGCCAGGACCTTTCGGTCGACGAGCAGGTCAAGAAAACCGCCGGTGCCGTCAAGTATGTTTCCCG
>JANMSL010000572.1:0-6551 GCA_031389245.1 Lysobacterales bacterium
GTGCTCGACTGCACGCACCTCGTCATTGATGGCGGCGGCAACACCGACGTTGCCGGTGGCCAGGCGCAGACTTACTTGATCGGTGCGGAACTCTTCGCCGTTCTCCGCAGCTTTTTCCATCGACTTGTCCCGATCGACGCGAAAGCTGATGTCATAGGCCTTGTTGGCTTCGCGGAATTTTTTCACCTCCCGGACCACGCGATCGATCGTCGTCGCCTGGTGGTCGGTGGTGAAAATCATGATCGGCATCGCCTTGCACTCGGGACTGTCGATCAGACCGGTATCGGTTTCGACATTTTGCAGCGACTGGCGCAGCAGATTTGAATCACGCGGAATATTGCGCCAGCGTGGACTGCCCTCGTTGTAGCCAGCGAAAATAATTTTTGCTACCTGCGGCAGTGAAATGACCTGCTGCACTCCTTCGACGTTGCTCATGTGCCAGCTGAAACGGTCGATCTGTTCCATTGCCTTGGGGCTTTCAGTACAGGCGAACGGGCCCGCCTCGGCGATGACATTGATCATGTCCACGCCCAGCGCGAATTTGTCGGTAATCACGCCGGCATCGAGGTTGTACTTGGCATCCGCATGCAACTCCGCCACGCCTTTCTGGGCGTCGCCGACCATGACCTTGTCACCTTCGCGTTCGGCCAGGAACCAGATGCTGGCGCCGATCACGATGATCACAAACGCTGCGACCGGTCTACTGAACTTCGCCAGCAGATTCCAGATTGCATCAAATTTGGTGAGCTGCCTGAGGCGGAACTCGCGCTTGCGGTCGAGGTTGCGCAGTCTGGTGTAACTGAGCAACACCGGCAGCAAGATCAGGTCAGTCAGGATGGTGATACCAACACCTACTGTGGCGGTGATGGCGAGTTCTCGCACCATGTTGATCGGAATGATCATGATCGTGGCGAATCCGATACAACCCGCCAAAAGTGCAATCGTGCCGGGCACCAGCAACATGCGGAACGCGGCGCGCGCTGCTTCGTAAGGACCTACTCCGTCCTTGGCGCGCGCGCGCAGTTCTTCAACCGAGCCGTCTTCGAGGCCGCCAAAGAAAATTTCGCCGCGGAAGCGATTGATCATCTGTTCGCCGTGACTGACGGCGATCGCAAAGATCAGGAACGGCGTCAGCATATTCATCGGATCGATGCCGAATCCCATCAGACGCAGCGCCCCCAGCATCCAGATCACCGACACCAGAGCGGCAGCTACGGTCAGTGAAGCCAGCTTTCCTGACGTGGAATACACGAACAGCAGAAACCAGGTCAAGGCGATGGTGATACCGAAAAACTTCACCACCGAGCGCGCGCCATCGCTGATATCACCCACCATCTTGGCAAACCCGATGATGTGAACGGTCGCCCCGGGATTGGCACTCTCGGCCTTCTTGCGTATGGCTTCCAGTTGATTCGCAATGTTCTGGTAGTCAAGCTTGCCACCCGGCGCCGTGGTTTCCGGTACCAATTCGGCCTGCACCATCGCACCGCTGAAGTCTTTGGCCACCAGGCGGCCGACGATATTCGCCTTGACGATGTTGGAGCGGATCTTGTCGAAGTCTTCCTGCGTCGGCGTAAAGCCCTCCGCGTCCGGGGTGAAATCCGTTGGGATTACGTTGCCCCCGGAAAAGCCATCTTCGACCACTTCAGTGAAGCGCACGTTGGGCGTGAATATCGAGCGCACGCGCGCCTGATCGACCGAGTCGATGCCCATCACGTCATCGGTGACTGCATCCAGCGAGGTCATGAATTCGTGGGTGAACATGTTGCCGTCTTTGGCAATCACCGCAACCAGAACGCGATTGGCACCACCGAATTCCTTCTCATAGTCGATGAAGGTTTTCATGTACTCGTGCTTCAACGGGACTTGCTTGCGAAAGCCAGCATCCACTTTCAACTGAATCGCAAAAAACACCATGACCCCGGTGACGATGGCAAATATCAGCAGTACCAACGCGCGATTACCGAATATGAAGCCTTCAAGCATGCGGCTGAAAGCGCCTTGCTCACCTTTGCTTGCCATTGCCATGCGAACGCTCCGTAGTGGCTCAGTGTGGTGCTTGGTTACTAGTTCGAGAAAATCGACAGACCGGTTTCTCCGGCCACAGCGAACTCGGCCGAAGACAGCGACACCACGCTGGACAGCACGTTGTTTGCCGGGTGCACGCTGCTACGAAACGCTTCGCTACTGCTTGCCCGACTGAGCACAATTCCATTGGCTCCGACCAGCACCACGCCGCCGTCGTCAAAACTGTCGCCACCCATGAGGCTCAATTTGGAACCGGTTTCGATCTTGTTCCAATTGGTACCAAGGTCAAAGGATTCATAAACATTGCCGCGCAGGCCGTAGCAAAGCACATGCCGGCCCTCGAATCCCAGTACGCCAAACATTGAGCCTTCGTAGGGCAGCTGGATGCGTTCCCAGGTCTGCGCGCCGTCGATGGATCGAAACGCAGCGCCGCGTTCGGCAACCATGAAAAACGAACCATCCCCAGTGCGCGCAATGCCGTTTAGATGCGGGTCGCTTTCCTCATCGAGCGCAAGGTCGTCCTGATCGAACGTCCAATTCTCTTCGTTGACGGTGGAGTTGTCCTCGGACTGCTGGGTGAGAATCTCATCGTCGGACTTGCCGAGTACGTTTTGTTGAACCCAGGTCTGACCGCCATCGCTTGTGACCAGCATCAGCGAGTAGGCCCCAACAGCGTAGCCCTGCAGCTCATCGAGAAAAAGCACATCGAGCAGCGGCGCCCCATTGGTGAGTTCAGTGCTGTTCTTGTCAAACGGCGACACGCGCTGTCGAAGCCAGCTCAGTCCGCCATCCGCAGAATGCAGAATCACTCCATCATGTCCCACCGCCCAGACCTTATTGCCGACTGCGGTGACGCCGGTGAGCGTTGATCGCGTCGGTACGTTTGCGATCTGCCGCCAATCGCGACGTGATTCGGACACTAGAATATGACCACGTTCGCCGACCGCTACGGCTCGATCAGCGGATTCGGCGATGTCGAGAATCAACGAGCGCGGGGCACGCGGCATCAGCTCGGACATTTGTGTAGCTGAGTCATCCGCCGCCAATGGAGTGGCTTCACTGCCAAGTTCCTCGGCCATCGGGTCAGCCGCTTCTGCGGCCGCTTCAGTGGATTCTGCGCCGGGCTCCGCTGCGGGATCCTGAGCGTACGCCTTGAGCCAGACCACTGCTGTCAGCACCAAGACAGTCCATGACCACCATCTGAACTTGCTCATTCGATTTCTCCACAATCAACGCGCGGGGCGATTTGAACATCCGGAAGGCACCAGTATTGAGCTGGCGCTTGGCTGTTTTGCCGTGATTTCACGCTTAAAAAAAAGCCAGCCGTCCCTCTCGGAACGGCTGGCCGTGGATGTTGCTGTATCTCCAAAACCGCCCTTCGGTCGGTTCCAGAGAAGCTGCCCGGTTGCTACGCGACCCCGCTCGTTTTCTTCCGCAATGAACGTGAAGATATGGGCGCAGCGATTGCAGCGTCTGGGCGATCCCCTCCAACCGTCAGCGAATACCGCGCTGACGCAATGATTGCGGCGAGAAGCTCTCAGCATTGGTCTGAAAACCAAAATCGATGGGACCCTTTTCCTCGTTGTCGAGCAATCCGGAAATATAGCGACCCGACTTCAGATCGTGATGCGTTTCGATGGTCGCCCAAACCGTCGGCACTTCGTAATAATTGCTGTTTGGTGCTTCCGAGTAGCGCCAGAGTTGGCCACGACCATCATAGTGATCGACGGCCACAATCTGGTAGCTGTCCTCATCGAGATAAAATGTGCGCCGACCATTGATGTGACGCTTTCCGGCCTTGAGCGTGGCATCGACTACCCAGACCCGGTGCAACTCATAGCGAATGTACTCGGGGTTAAGGTGGCCCGGGCGGACCATGTCCTTCACTTTGATCGAGTTACTGTGCGCCTTGTAGTCGTTGTACGGGATGAACATTTCCTTGCTGCCGACCAACTTCCAATCGAAACGGTCCATCGCGCCGTTGAACATGTCGGTCATGTCATTGGTGCGCAAGCCGTCGGAGGCAGTGCCTGGATTGTCGTAGGCGACGTTCGGCGCACGTCGGACGCGGCGCTGACCCGGATTGTAAATCCATGCCTGGCGAGGCGCGGCCGCGGAATTGACAGTCTCGTGCACCAGCAGCACGTTCCCGGCCAGACGCGCCGGTGCGACCACTTCCTGGAAGAAATACAGCAGAATATTGTTGATGCTCTCGATGGAATTGCCAGGCTTGTAGTAAGGCCCCAGGAACTCTTCGCGCAGGCGCACCAGCGTATAGGCGCCAGTGGCGGTTGGCGCCACCTGGTTGGCCCAACGCATGCCGCCGGTGCTCTTGTACTTGAGCTTGTGGTTCCAGATCAGATCGTAGCCGTTCTGCGGAATCGGGAACGGGAACCCCAGCGATGCCCCGCCCACACCTTCGCCATTGGCAAGGGATTTAGCGGTGGTAGCGTTTTTTAGCGTGGCCGCATAGACGGCCTGCGAAAACGAGGCGCTGCGCCGGGTCGGGTAAACGTTCATCTTGAACGTTTTGTATTTCGCAAACATGGCCACCTGGCCGACGGTCAGCTTGGCCTGATAGTCCTTGGCATTGGCCGGCGTGATAGCGAACAACGGCTTGTCGGTGGCAAACGGATCTGGATGAAAAGTTCCAGATCGGAAACCGGCTGGGGGGCGGGTGATGCCGCCCGTCCATTCCGGAATCGTCCCATCCGCGTTACCCGCCTTGATGGCGCCGACGGGCGTCAGATCCTTGCCCAATCGCGCCGCCTGATCCGCCGTTACGCCTGCCTGTGTCGCACCCGCGGTGGCCAACGCCAGCACTGCGGCGATGATCCCTGCCTTCTGAATCCTCATGGTCCTGCCCTCGCTCAGAACGAATACTTGACGGTGAACGACACGAAGTCACGATCGCTGATCAGATTAAGATCGCCAGCGCCCGAGAAGATTGAGTAGCTCAGATCCGCAGCCCACTCGTTCAGATAATTGGCTTCCACGCCGATCGTCGTCGCTTTGCGATCCTCGATGAAGTTGCCACCGGGTCCCGGCGTTATGCCGTTGACATCGTGACTGAACGCGATGCGTGGAGACACATTGAACGGGCTGCCCCAAACATTGCTGTAGTCCGCGCGCACTGCCAAGCGATAGCCCCAGGAGAACGGCGTGCAGAAGCCCTTGGTCTGGGTCACTGGATTGCGCAAGGCGCCGGTGAGCGAGTCAAATCCGCCACCGGTATCGGTGCCGTCGCACTGGTAGCGCAATGTGCCCTGGTTCGGCAGATCCCAGACTTCAGTAGCACCGACTTCGAGCACTGTCGCAACCTGGTCCGCCGCAAGCCAGTTGCCTGGACCAAATACTTTGGTCGCGGTGGTCTGGAACTGCGAAACCTTGTGACGCTCCCAACCGCGAATCTCCTGACCCGGCAGATAGGTGCCCAGCTGACTACGGAAATGCAGACCCGGAGACGGCGTCAACGCATTGAGCGGTGTCAGTGCCGCAAACAAAAGCTCCACGTCGTCAATCTGATAGGGCTGATTATCGCGATAGCTCAATTCACCCTGCAGCGCGACACCCCATGAACTCAATGTCGTGTTGAAGCTGGCACCGTACATCCGGATGTCTTCCGGATACTCGATGAAATAACGGCCGGATGTGGGTGATGTTGTAGTCACCGCGATGCCGCTCGCGAGCGGTAGTCGACTGTGGTAGTTCATGAAGAACAGACCAAACTCGGTGTCGTTGAGACTGGGCGAGAAGTAACGCAGCGCGCCGCCGTATTGGCCAGTGTCGCTGGTGGAGCGATCCGGCGCACGTGGCACCGCCGCGCTGCACGAGGCGAAACCAAGCGGGTTTGTCACGGGGCTGACCAAACCACGCTGGCAGGCCAGGAAAGACGCGGGCTCGTTGGTGCGGCCGAAATTCAGCATCACGAACTCGGCGCCGAGCGTGCCGAAATCGTTGGTGCCGAAGTAAGTGCCCATTGGATCGGGCTCGGTTTGCTCGAACTCGAACAGATAGACCAACTCACCGGACAGGTTTTCGTTGAAATTGAACGAGGCCGACAGCGACTCGACGCCGAGGAACGCCTCTTTGAGTTCGGCACCGGCAACGCGCAGTTTCGACACGTCAATCGGATTGATCGTGTTGATGCCGCCCTGGATGAACGTGCTTTCGCCCCAGCTGTGCACCTGACGTCCGAGTCGGACGTTGCCGCTCTTGCCACCCACTTCGAAGTTATGGAATACAAAGGCATCCAGCAGCTTAAGGTCACGCCCTACTTTTTCCTTGGCTTCAGGGGTCAAATCATTGCGGTCAGCGTTTTCAAAATCGTAGAAATACGATGCGCGCAAGAAGGCGCCTGAGTCCTCTTTGTACTTGATGCTCAGTTCCGTTGTCGCTTTCACAGCGTTGGAGAACGGGTCGCCCTTGTCGTAGTTCAGGTTACCGTCGTCGGAGTTGACCGAGAATCGACCCGGTGCGTTCAACTGCACGCTGAGCGGCTCCAAGGCGATCAACGGGTTGAT
>JANMSL010000578.1:0-4424 GCA_031389245.1 Lysobacterales bacterium
CGCCCAGGTGCTCGCCAAAGGTGGCAAGGGGGACGGCAAAACCCTGGTTGCCAACTGGATACAGCGCGACGACCCCGCATTGAAGTTCACCCTCAGCATGTTTGCCGATATGCGCAGTCAATTGACCATGGACTACCCGACTGTATCGGTCGCGGTGCGCCGTTTGGCCCAGCTGGCGCAAGCGGGTGCGCGCAGCTGATCGATTTGCCGACTTCGATTTGAGTTCGTGTTCGGAGCAGACTGCTGGGCACCGACGCCGGCGACGAAGCCATGGAACGGGATTGGCCACGGGCAGTTTCGCTCTTCATACTGACTGCCGAAGCCGAGCATACGCTCGGCCGCTGACCAGCCACAGACCGTGCGAGCCCAAACAAAAACTGTGGTTGAGGCGACGTCTGTCCGCCTACGAACAAGGATTGTCCAGCTATGGACAGACGCGGTTTCGCCGACGTCTAACCCATTGATACTTCAAGGCAGCATCAGTTGGCGTAAGGCTTGCATTACGGTCTACGCAGCACTTTTTAGGCGCGCGGGCATCGCTGCAATCGGAGCGCAGCGCAGCAACCTGGAGTCGATCATCCATGCACACCGTGAAGTCCGCATTGAGGCAGCTGCTGAGCCATCCGCGATTCGCATTGATCGTTATCCTCACGCTGGGACTGGGCATCGGCGCCAACACCGCAATCTTCAGTGTGGTGCATTCCGCGTTGCTCAAATCGTTGCCGTATCCGACCCCGGAGAAATTGGTTCGCGTCTACGAAACCGTACCCGACGGCGAACGCAATGCGGTGTCCGGTGGCGCTTTCAAAGACTGGCGCGATCATGCCCAGTCCTTCGATCACTTGGCGGTTTTCGCCGAGACAAACGCAAAATTCAGCGGCGGCGCTCAATCGGAATCGATTGCGGGGCTCGAGGTTTCACAGGCGTTTCTGGCGACGTTGGGTATCCAGACCAGCCTGGGGCGAGACTTCGCCAAAGGCGAGGATACTGCTGGACGACAGAACGTTGCGATCCTCACTGACTCACTCTGGAGGCGTCGATTCGGGGCTGACCCTGCGGTATTGGGCCGAGCGATTCAGATCAACGAGGTCGCGCATGTCGTGATCGGCGTGTTGCCGCCCGCGAGTCTGTTGCATGGCGAGGCCCAGTACCTCGTCACCACCGCCATCGATGCCGACCCGGACGCTTGGCAGCACAGCGGACATTGGCGCCATGTGATTGGACGGTTGCGCGCTTCGGCTACAACCGGATCGGCCGAGATTGAATTGCGCGCGATCAAACAGCGGCTGCATTCCAGTTATCCAGCTTTCAAGAACGATTGGAGTGTGTCGGTGCTGCCGATGCGCGAAGCCTTGGTCGGAGACACCCGGCCGATGTTGATGACGTTGCTGGCGACTGCCGCATTTGTACTGCTGATCGCCTGCGTCAATGTTTCCAATCTTCTGTTGGCGCGCGGCCACGCAAGGATGAGTGAGATGGCGGTACGCACCGCCATCGGCGCCAGCCCTGCTCAGATCAGGTGGCAACTGCTCACTGAGAGTTTGTTGCTCGCGTTGGCAGGTTGTGGTGTCGGCCTGATCTTCGCCGTGGCGGGCGTGCACGTGCTCGGCGGTATGGCAGAAGAGATGTTGCCAAGTGCTTTGGCTCCTCGATTGAACGCCACCGTGCTTTTGTTCTCGATTTTGCTCGCGGGCAGTTGCGGCCTGGCTGCAGGGCTTGCGCCTGCGCTGCGCGCGGGCCAAGCGGATATCGGTCGAGATCTGAAGGATTCAGAACGCGGTAGTTCGTCAAAAACTATGGGCGGCACGCGAGCCACGCTGTTGATCGCGCAGTTTGCATTCACCACATTGTTGCTGGTTGGTGCGGGTCTATTTGCGCGCAGCTTCGTGCTGTTGCTGAATGCCGACGCCGGATTTCGCCCCGAACACACGCTCGCATTTGATCTTGAGTTCTCGAAATCGAAGTATCCGCAAACTGAAGATCGCATGCGCGCGATCGAGGCATTGCAACAACGGCTAGGCGGGATCGCTGGAATCGAAGCGATCGGCGCTACCAGTTCGCTGCCATTGAGCCGCACGGGACCGACCGAGTTCGCCAGTCGTGGCGATCGGGAAGCGCGTAGCGATTACGTGGTCGGCACTGATTTTGTCAGCGGAAATTTTTTCGAGGCACTTGGCGTGCGACTTCTGCGCGGCCGCGGCATCGAGCCACCCGACAACGTCGCTGGCGCCAGCCGCGTGCTGGTGATCAACGATCGCCTCGCGCATGATCTTTACCCAGGCGAGGACGCCGTTGGTCGTCCGCTACGGCTGCTTGGCGAGTCGTGGCAGATCGTCGGCATCGTCGAATCAGTTCGTCACTACGTGATGCATGAGCCGGCGCCGCCACGTATTTACGCGGCGCAGCGCTTCTGGGTCGACGCGGCGAGCATCGTGATGCGCTCACAGCTGCCGCCCGAAGCGCTTGCCCCCGTCGTACGCCGCACATTGCGCGACATTGACGCCGATCAACCGATCACGAATCTGCGGACGCTCGATCACGACATGCGGCGTGCGTTGGCAACGCAGCGCGTGTTGCTGGTCTTGGTCGGGCTGTTCGCATTGCTTGCGGTCACGCTTGCCGCTGTCGGCATCTATGGAGCGATGGCGCACTCAGTGGGTCAGCGCACGCGCGAGTTTGGTATTCGCGCTGCACTGGGGGCCAATCGCCGAGACTTGCTAAGGCTGATCATGCGCACCGGCATGAGGCCCTCCATCATTGGCATAGCATTGGGTCTGTTGGTGGCGCTGGCCTTGGCGCGGTTACTGCAGAGCATGCTTTTCGAGGTCGACGGCCGCGATCCCTTGGTATTTGGGATCGCTGGCGTACTCATGGCGACGATGGCCGCGTGGGCGGTGTTCATTCCGGCTCGGCAAGTGATGGCTGGTAGCCCGGTCAGCGCGTTGCGCAATGAGTGAACCTTTGAATTCTGCGTTTGGTTCATGCGCGACGATCCGCGAACGATTGGCGATTGCCTACGAGGTCGCTGAGTCGCGTACCATGGCACCATTCAGCGCTCGCGAACCTTGTAGAAATGCCCCAAACCCACCTTGATCGACACCATGCAGCGGCAGATCATCCAGGCACGGAGCCACCTTGCATATCACCCTGGCGCCTGTGTGTAGCGCCGATGATGGACTGGACCGATCGGCATTGTCGGCATTTTCATCGGCTGCTGACTCCGCACGCGCGCCTGTACACCGAGATGGTCAATGCGCATGCGATTCGACACGGCGATCGCGAACGCCTGCTTGGTTTCGATGCCAGTGAACATCCGGTGGCGCTGCAACTCGGAGGCAGTAATCCGGCACTTCTGGCCGAGGCGGCCCGCGTAGGGCAAGACTTCGGCTACGACGAAATCAATCTCAATTGCGGCTGCCCGAGTGATCGTGTCCAGGCCGGCCGCTTTGGCGCGTGCCTGATGCGTGAGCCGACGCTGGTGGCTGATTGTGTAGCGGCCATGCGTGCGGCGGTGTCGGTTCCGGTCACCGTGAAATGCCGCATTGGAGTCGACGACCAGGATGATGATGAGGGCCTGCGGCAGTTCATCGACAACGTGCATCAGGCCGGATGCAGCGTATTCATCGTGCATGCGCGCAAGGCATGGCTGAAGGGTTTGAGCCCCAAGGAAAACCGCGACGTTCCGCCGCTGAACTATCCGCGCGTGCATCGACTGCGCCAGGAATTTCCCGATCTTACGCTGGTGATGAATGGCGGACTGACCACGGTTGCGGAATGCGTCGAGCAGGTCGATGCACTCGACGGCGTCATGCTCGGCCGAGCTGCATATCACGAGCCGTGGATATTGGCCGAGCTTGAGCAGGCATTGTTTGATCCTGATTCGGCATTGCCTGATCGATGCGATGTTTTGCAACGCATGCGCGGTTATACCGAGGCACGGCTCGCTGCGGGCGACTCACTCGCGCAGATCACCCGGCACGTATTTGGTTTGTTTCAGGGCCTGCCCGGTGCGCGCCGCTTTCGTCGGGTGCTCAGCGAGCAGGGCCATGGCAGGGGCTGTGGTTGGGAAGTGGTCGAAGCCGCATTGCATTCGATGAAGGATGTAGCACTTGCTGCCTGATTCCCAATTTGATGGCATCATCCGCGACCCCACACAATGGCAGGCGTGGATCGCTCAACTAAACGCGCCCATGCGCTGTCACAGCACGGCACGCGGCGCGTTTCTGGTCTCGCCCAATGGATTCTCGCTGGCTGCTGAGTCGGCCAGCGATAACGTCTATATGGCCCAGGGTGTTGTCGATACCGAGCTGGCACTACGTCAGCATCACAACCTCGCCCAGGCCGTGGGCCGATCACTGCCGGTAAAGGTATTTCCGGGCAGCGCAGCGACGCCCGATGCCGTGTTCCCAAACAATGTGTTTGCC
>JANMSL010000620.1:0-4896 GCA_031389245.1 Lysobacterales bacterium
CACTGCATGCCCAATCGAGCAGATAGGTGAACTACCGCCCAACCGCGCAGCAGCGATGTGGCAACCTGCAACAGCAGGACCAGCGCGAATCCCACGCCGAGCAGCTCGAGCAGGTCGCGATCCCCCGTCACCAGCACCTGGTCGACCACCCACTGCAGCAGGAATGGCGATGTGATCGCAAAAGCCTGCAAAGTGAGGGACAGCGTCAGGACCAGCGCAAGCGCGCGTTTCAGCCCGACGATGCGTCCGATGACTTGGCCAATGTGAATGGCCGCGGCGCGGGATTGCGGCGCGAAGCGCGGCGCCGGCACAAGCTCGAGCGCGACACCGGTAAACTGCCTCGAGACCTCGGCGAGCGGCACCACGCGCCGGCCGAAGGCGGGGTCAAGCAAGCTCGCTCCACCTGAAGTCGTTTTCTCCAGCACCACGAAATGGTTCATGCCCCAGTGCAGCATGCAGGGCAGCTGTAGCCGCCCAAGATCCTCGATATCGAGTCGAAGCGCGCGCGACTGCAATCCGAGTGCATCGGCAATCGTGATGATCCGCGACAGGCTCGCCCCTTTCAGCGACACCGGAAAGCGCTGGCGAAGTTCGCGCAACTCGAGGTGCAGGCCGTGGTACGCGGCGACCATGGCGAGACAGGCGAGTCCGCACTCGGTCGCCTCTGCTTGCAGGACTGGCCTCATGCGTACGCGCGGCCAGCCGGAGTCAGGATGTCGTCCGCCATCCATAGACGGCGCCCGCCCGAGTCGAGGCGATCTAGGAACGCGAGCACGCCCGAAAGTCCGGTATTGAAGTCGACGGTCACGCCGGTTTCCAATTCGTCGACGATCACACTCGCGCCTTTGTGATCGGTGGTTTTCAGGCGCAGGCAATCGACCATATCCAAGGCCATGCGTCGATAGGCAGGATCAATGTACTGCGCCATATCAAGCAGGAACTCGCCATTGCCGGCAATGCCATGACAACCCGAAGTGCCGGAATGCCAGCGGATCCGATACACCGACTGCGCGGCTTGGATTGCGTGTGCGCGAAACGTTTCAATGCGCGTGACGTGCCACAGGCGTGCGAGAAAGCTGCCGATGCCCGAGGCCCCGCTGCACCAATAGTAATACAGGTCGTAAGTGGCATTTGTCGGTTGCACCAACGACGAGCGCCAACGGGCGCCCCAGACGCCGCGCGCGGCGACACCCACCAGAGTGTGGCCTGCCTGTACTGACAGGTCGACGCAGTCGGCGCGCCCGCCTGCGATCCCTGCGATCAGCAGGAAATAGGCGATGCCAGCGATGCCATGCGCGAAGCCAAGATGACTGACTCCCTTGAGCGCAGAATCGAAATTCTCCGCGATGGTCCAATGGATGCCGCCATCGTGATGACGCACGCTGGCGATCAATTGATCGGCACATTGGTGAATCATGGAGAGCAGCCGTTCGTCACCGGTGCGTTGCCATGCTTCGGCGAGCGCAAGGCCAGCGCCGGCGAGGCCATGGCAGATATCGGGATTTGGCCAGGCAACTGGAAGTGAGCACAGGCGCTCGACGGCGCGCCCATGCAAAAGTTTGTCGCCCAGGCGCTCGGCTGCATACAAGCATGCGAGCGCGGCACCAGAAGCACCGAAGTACAAACCGGGCAGCAATGTCGCACGCGCGGCCAGGTTCGCGTCGACCCACCCAGCGATCTCGCGGACTGCTTCGCCGGTGCCGGGCGAGCGGCGTTGCTCGCTGATCATGCTCAGGTATCCGAGTACGCCGCCGGCGCCATGTTGCACGCTGCATTCGTCGGTGCTGCCGCCAAACGCGCCGCTCGGCCATAGGCGTACTGACTTCAGATCGCGGCGCTCGAGAATGAACTCGTCGCCCGCGCGCAGCAAGCCGCCGATCGAAGGCGGTGCCAGATCGTCCGTCGCAAATTCGCGCATGGGCGTTGCGGCGTGCGTCGCGTTCCAGAATCCCTCAGCGCGCATACGCGCCAGCGCCGCGTCCGGCAGCATGCGTTGCTCGGGATTCCAGCACACCAGCGCTTCGATCAACTGGGCGAGCGCGGGAAAGCCCGCCACACGCGTCGCGTCGATACAGATCCGCCACCGCATCTGCAATGACCGCGCCGAATCCGCGCTCAGGAAAACCGGCGGCATGCGGCCCATGGCGATGAAGAACAGCACCGCGCCGAGCGAGTATGCGTCGGCACCGAAACCCGGGCATGCCCCGAACCGGTCGCCGCCGAGCTGTTCGGGTGCGCCGAAGCCGTAGGTGAAATAGCGAAATACAAAGCTGCCAGGTTGATCCATGAGTTCCGGATCGATCAGGCGCACTGCGCCATCGGTTTCGATCATCAGATTGCCGGGCGTGAAGTCGCGTGATACCAGGCCGAGCTGATGGACTGCGACGAGCTTTTCGCCGATCTTGATTGCC
Organism: Lysobacterales bacterium; assembly: GCA_031389245.1. Classification (GTDB taxonomy): domain Bacteria; phylum Pseudomonadota; class Gammaproteobacteria; order Xanthomonadales; family Ahniellaceae; genus 0-14-3-00-62-12. Next base: position 2,412 of record JANMSL010000620.1, read on the forward strand.
AACGCACGCAGTTCCGCAGGATCCCACGCCGGATGGGCATCAACGGTAGTCTCGCAGCGTTCCGCGATCCATTTGCGCAAGGTGCTGCCCTCGATCGCGCTTTGCACAAGAAAGAGGTGCCCCTGCTGCTCGAACAGCTCGATGAAATCCGCAGCCAGGCCATGCAGAAGTTTCAGGTTCGCTGCTTCCTTGCGCAAGGCATCGAGCGAATCGTGTCCGCACAGCTCGGCAGAAGTATGTGGCCGCGCCTGCTTGACGATAACGGCATTGCCGGTCGATTGATCGATGGCTCGGAAGACGCCACCGCGGTTGGCATGGCGGATGGCGCGCACGATGAGATAGCGATTGTTGATCAGCACCGATTTCGGCGGCACATTTGCACTACTTGCCGTCGCCTGCGGAAACAGCGCATCAACCCAAGGTGGCGGATCGAACCAGGCTTTGCGGGAGTCGTTGAATTGGCTGCCATCCGGCGCAGTCAATCGCGATTCGTAGCTGCCATCGTTGGACAGCACGGCGTCGGCGTTGAAAACGCCGTAGCGGTAATAAACTACACCGCCTGCGCGGTAGCATTTGTCCGACAGGATTTCCGGGCCGGAGAATTCACGCGTCGCGTCGTCGAGTTCGGCAATCAGCCGGCGCGCCTGCTGCGGATCGCGCGGATACGCAGTGATGAACTTGCCGCCGCTGCCACGCTCGCATTTGGACGAAGTCAGCGACTCCACATGTTCCAGCCGTGCCGCGTGCTTGAAGCACACGCGATGGGCGAGCAGGACTTCGACGCAGGCCTCGAGCACGCGCGGCGCATTGTTGGGCGTGGCCGAGACATGGATTTTCCATCCCTGATCGAGATGGGCATGTCCCTGCGGTGTGCATTGCCGCCACTGACCCTTGGCGCGCACCACCCATTCGCCGTGCATCCCTGGGTCAATGCGTCGGATGACGATCGAGGTCAGCGCATGGTTCCAGAGGATTCTGGCGTTGCGCATTGCAACGCAACGGATCTCTGTGGAGCGATGCATATCCGCACCGGGCATGCCCGTTTGGAGTAATACTCGATCTGCATCGGTAGCCGGCATCGGCCTGAAGTCGATCGCGATGCGTCCATGCGTGCCGTTTGCATGCTCCGAATCCAGGCGTTCGCAAAAGCGTTGCAAGGCATCATCGAGGGTCCGCGCGCAGGGCACCGGGCTGGCGCATTCGCCGCGCGCGATCTTGGTGAGCGCCTGCGCAAGAAGCACCGGAACGCCAGCTTGCCATTCGATCAGACCGTTCAATGCGGGCGGAATATCAATGATGCAATTTTCAGTCATGGCGGAGATTTGAAATCCAGGAGAAATTCAGCAGCGCGATAGTGCGGGTGATAGGCACGGAACCTACGAGAGTGAGTGTCGATGCGGCGTCGGAGCGGGGCCCCGAGCGGACCCCGTTCCGACCGCTTGCAGCAGCGGGCGCCTGACTCACTACCTGGGCGATCCCAGGCTCGCGATTCAGCCCTGCTCGTCTTCTCCGTCGACGACGGTCTCGCCCAGGCAGGTGGTGCGCGAGCAGGTCGCGGTCGGCGAGCAGCCGCCGCAGCCAGTACAGGTTGCACCTGCGACCATTTCGATTTCCTCGGCGCTGAGCTGCTGCAGGCTGGCGATTTCGTTCGTAATCATTTTGCGACTCCTTGGTTGAGTGGAGAGGTCATACGTAGGACCTCACACCCCTGTTCGTAATCCGGAAACGAACAGGGTCAGACCCAACCCGCGTTCGCCCATAGCGGATCGCTTCGTCGCAGATCGGCTCAACCACGGCTGAGCTGGAGTTGAAATGCAGACACTCAACGCAGGCTCTGGCCATTCGAATCATCTGTCGGGAAACGCCGCTGGGTCGCAACGACTCACAGCAATGCGCGCTCGAAACCACGAAAAGTCTGGACCGTGTCAGTTCTGGATCGACTGCGGCGTATGTGCAGGTGAGTCACTCGAATGAGGAACAAAAGCCATGTTATTGAAGCAGCAGATTTTCCGGTTGATCACGCTATTGACGGGAGCGGTCGCGCTGCCGGTGTATGCACTCGACAGCGCCTGCGAACAATTTCTGGCAGCGGCCGAGAAAACCGCGCGGCAGCCCGCACGCCAATCGGTGATGGATCTGGGCAGCGGACAGCGCATGGAAGCGATCGTCCACGACGATGTGCTGTACGCGAAAATCGAAGGAAAATGGCGCAGGATCAAGTCGGGCTTCTGGGCAGACGAACGCGCGCTGCTTGCCGACATGCGTAAAGGCACCATCAAGCTTGAGCAGTGCAAGCAACTGGGCAGTGAAAGCGTAGACGGCATCGCCACCACGATTGTCGGTTACACCATGACCATGCCGGGCACGGCTGCGGTGAGCAACAAGGTCTATATCGGCAAGGATGGTTTGCTCTACGCGCAGTCTGGTCCGAACACCAAAGTGCGCTACCGCTATCAAGGCGTGACTGCGCCAAAACTCTGAGGAC
>JANMSL010000656.1:0-4760 GCA_031389245.1 Lysobacterales bacterium
CGTAGGCGCTACATCTGCAGACCCGAACGGAGGATATTCGGGCAGTAGCTACGTGGTCTTTGGACGGTCAAGCACGCTGCCCTTTGCCGCCAGCATCAGTCTCGCAAGCCTCGATGGCAGCAACGGCTTTCGACTGGACGGAGCGCAGGATGGCGACCAAAGCGGGCGCTCGGTCGCTGCCGCGGACGATGTCAATGACGATGGCATCGATGACCTGATCGTCAGTGCCGATGGGGCGGATTCCAACGGCCAGAATTCGGGTAGCAACTATGTCGTATTTGGACGTTCGGGTGCGGTTGGATTTGCTTCCAGCCTCAACCTGAACACGCTCAATGGCAGCAACGGATTCAGGCTCGCAGGAGCGGCGACAGGCGATCGCAGCGGCACCCAGGTTGCGGCGGCCGGCGACGTGAATGGCGACAGCATCGATGATCTGATCCTGTCTGCCTATGAGGCGCAACCCAATGGCACTCGATCGGGCAGCAGCTACGTTGTATTTGGTCGCTCAAGCCCCACCGCGTTTGCATCCAGCATAAACCTCAGCACGCTCAATGGCAGCACGGGCTTCCGACTCGATGGAGTGACGACTGCTGATTACAGTGGAAGAGACGTTGCGGGTGCGGGCGACATCAACGGCGATGGTATCGATGACCTGATCATCGGCGCCAATGGCGCGGATCCGAATGGATCCCTGTCCGGCAGCAGCTATGTCGTGTTTGGCCGGTCGATTACATCGGGCGTTGCCGCAATCATCGAGCTGAGCAGCCTCAATGGCAGCAACGGTTTTCGACTGGATGGGGAGGCAACCGGTGATCGCAGCGGCTTCTCGGTTGCAGCGGCCGGCGACATCAATGGCGATGGGATCAGTGATCTGATCGTTGGTGCCTATGGCGCCAAACCCAATGGATTCATATCCGGCAGTAGCTATGTGCTGTTCGGACGAACCGGAGCCGTTTCGTTTGGCTCGGTGTTGAACCTGGGAAGCCTCAGCGGAAACACCGGTTTCCGGCTCGACGGCGCAGCGAGCGGACACCGCAGTGGCTGCTCGGTTGCGGCGGCCGGAGACGTCAACAGCGATGGCCTTGACGACCTGATCGTGGGTGCCTGGGGCGCCGATCTGAATGGTTCAGGCTCGGGCAGCACCTACGTCGTGTTCGGCGACCCGGCGATCAGTTCCAGAATCTTCCGGAATGGTTTTGAATCGCCCTAGTCCTGCAACGTCAGGCGCGCTGACGGCCACTCGCAGATGACGCAGCGCGGATTATTTCGTGGTGGAATGGGTGCGCGATCGCGCCGGTTTGATGTTGCGCCGTCGGTGGCCGCGGTCGGTGCCATCGCCGCTGTGATCGCGCGCGGATGCTGCATTCGAACCGGCTGTAGCCAACGTCGTAACCCGACCGCGGCTTGGGGCGGGCCACCGGCACGCACCGCCCCAGTCACGCTGACACAGCGTTTGAGTGCTGAAAATCTCAGTCGTCAGTCGTCGCGCTCTGCCTGCGCCCATTCGGCGAACTCCGCCTCGGCTTCGCGCAGACTGCGGCCGACTGCGTCGCGTTCGAAGCTGCTGCGAAACCTGTGCATCAGCCATGCGGCGAAGGCCGCCAGACCGGCGCTGACCCCGAGGTTCCACAGTACCGTTGTCGGCGATGTCAGCCAAACATCCCACCCAACAACGCGCAGTGCAATACAGACGATCGGCACCCACACCAGGAATCCGCAGATCATCAGTGCGCGATCGGCGCAGTTGTTGTTTGATGCGGCTTAGTCGTGTCGCGACGTTGCCTTCTGTAATCCCCAACACCTCACCGCTTTCGCGCAGGCCGCAGCCCTCGAGGTGGAGCAACAACAGGGCGCGGTCGAATGCGGCGAGCGCTTGCATGGCGCGCTGCACGATCACCAGTTGTTCATCGCGCTCGACCTCGACGTCACGCGCGCCAACCAGATCCTCATGTTCAACAGTCAATGATTCGTGGCGGCCCTGCTGGCGGTCGCGACGTTGCTGTGAGACGGCAACGTTCAACGCCACCCGATACATCCAGGTCGAAAAAGGACGGCTGCGTTCATAGCCTGGCCACGCACGCCACAGCTGCAGCGCAATCTCCTGGGCCAGATCGGCACGGTCGTCGGCGTTGCGGCTGTAGCTGGCGGCAACCTTGAGGAGGATGCCGCGGTGCGCGGTGATCATGCTTTGGAAGTTGACGGGGCCGGCCTGGAGGATTTGGCTGATGCTCACGTTGTCTCAGTTGGTCGGGGACTCACAAGGGTGATTCGCAGCGGAGCGGAAAACATCACGATGCGGCACATTGCCGTAGGCCAGATTTCAAGAAGAGCGGTGCGATTGCAGCTCGATGGTGACGATTCGCCGCCCGCGGGCTCGCGTTCGTTAGTCGTTCTGTATACGCAACTACACCTATGTATTGGCACTTATGTATTCGCACCTATGTTTTCCAAGGCCATGGCCGAATAACTTGGCAGTACGGGAACGGATATCAGGTGCTCAATAACCGAACATCAACGCCTCCCCGGTCACTGCAACGAGGAGTGTGTCATGCCGAGGATCCTGCTGGTCGACGACGAACGCAATGTGCTGAGCAGTCTGCGCCGCACCATACACGCCATGCCGGCAGGAACGTTTGAAGACGCTACCGTCGTTGAAACCTTCGACAAGCCCGCTCTGGCGCTGATTCGAGCCGCCGAATGCGAGTTCGACCTCGTGGTGTCGGATTGGCGCATGCCGGGTATGAGCGGCATCGCCTTCCTCAACGAACTGGTGCAGATCCAACCCAACATCGCACGACTGGTACTGAGCGGCTACGGCGACTTCCTGTCGGAGGTCAAAGCCATCAGCCGGATCAAAATCTTCCACTTCATCAATAAACCCTGGGATAACGCGGAGCTCCGGACCCTGATGCAACAGGCATTGGAACACCGTCGCTTGTTGCTTGCCAATGAACGGCCGTCTGACAAAGAACTGCGTCAGGAAACCCATTTGTCCGAGCTCGAATTGCAGCGCATCGACCGCGAGCAACCGACGTCGAGCCGGTTCGTGCGTGACACTCTCGACCCGATGGAGATCTGCGGTTCGAGCTAGCTGCGGCGGAGCACGCAGGAAATTCCGCGGGTGAGCGTCGGCTAAACCTCTCTGGTCCGCATGCCTTGGTCAACGCGATCGGCGCGCCGTTTCTTCCCAGTCTTTCGCCGGACTCAAACTTCGAGCGGCACGAGCAACAGACCTCGCGCATGCCGACTCCAAGAGGCATAACATTCGAACGGGTGAGCGACTGGCTTGCCTTGCACAGCGCTGCTCCAGCCATTGCCGCGGGGCTCTGCCAGGGTGTGCCGCTACTCAATGCCATCTTCGAACACCGGGTCCAGCGTCGCCACAAACACGTCGCGGAAGGGTCCGACCTGGCCCGCATCCAGTGCCCAGTTGTCAGCATCCGAGAGAAACATCACATGGCCGCCGTTGGCGGAGATCGATGGCATCCAGCTGAAGCCCGCACCTTGCGTGCCAGCGCGGTCGACACTGGCGAGCGTTATTCGCCCGGTGCGGCGGTCATGGACGAAAACATCCGTGGTGCCGTTCACATCAACCGGACCCAGATTGCTGGCAACAGAAGAAAACGCGACGTAGCGGCCATTTCCGGATATCGATGCAATGAAGCTGTTGCCGTCTCCCTGGCCGCCATTGCTGGTCACACTCGCGCGCGCAATTTTTCCGGAATGAAGGTCGCGTACAAAAACGTCAGTTACCCCGTTGGTGTCGCCCGCAACCAGGTTGCTGGCTCGAGAATGGAACGCCACATAGCGACCGTCGTTGGAGACTGACGGGTTGTTACTCTCGCCGTCGCCCTGGTTGCCCGAACTGTCGACGCTTACCCGAGTGGTCGTTGCGGTTTGTCGATCGTGCACAAAGATGTCGTTCACGCCATTGGAGTCATCCGCAACCAGATTCTCGGCAGTCGAAACGAACACCACGTAGCGGCCGTCCCCGGAAACAGCCGGAAAGTGACTGCTACCCTGTCCAGCAAGTCCCTCGCTGCTCTTGCTGGCGAGAGTGGTGGTTCCGGTCAAGCGGTCATGTACAAAGACGTCGTCCGAGCTGGTGGTACCCGCCACCAGATTCCCCGCGTAGGAACCGAAGGTGACAAAACGGCCGTTGCCGGATATCGAGGGCCAGTTGCTGCTTCCGTTCGCTGTTTCGCCGGAACTGGTGACGCTGACACGCGCAATGCTATCGGTCTGCAGGTCGCGCACCATGATATCGCTGGTGCCGTTGCTATCTTCAGCATCCAGCGGCCCATGCGCGACGAAAGCGACGTAGCGACCATCGGCCGAAATTGAAGGCAGGCCGCTGTAATCAGTTCCCTCTACACCCGCGCTGCTGACGCTCACGCGTCTGGTCAGGCGCGACTGGCGATCGTAGACAAACGCGTCCGAAACGCCATTGGTGTCGTCCACGACCAGATTGTTTGCTGCCGAGCCGAATGTCACGTAACGCCCGTCGTCTGACACCTGGCGTTGGCAGCAGTTCCAAAGTTCGCTGTGATCTTGCGCGCCCTGGTCCAGTGGCGTCTCCAGTTGGACGACTTGCGCCAGCGTCACCGGCGTCGCAGCCACAAGTGTCAGCCACGCAGTGGCAATAAAAGGGTTTTTCATCTTGCTGATCCTGGTCGAGGGTTTCGTGACACGCAAAGGCGGTCATTTTTATAGTAACTCGCGAGAACGCGCCAGTTTCGCTCAACGTGCCACTGGCGCCC
>JANMSL010000675.1:0-7778 GCA_031389245.1 Lysobacterales bacterium
GCCGGCATGCACTCGATCAGCGCGCAGCGCGACCAGGCTGATGCCACGCAGCTGCGCAACGGTATGGTGGAAGCTGAGCACGGCGATGCTGGCGACAAGAAAAGTCAGCAGCATGGCCGGGTTGTTGTTGAAATTCAGCGAACCCAGCAGCATGGCGAAAACGACAACGCCGAATACCAGGCCAAAGCGCGTCGGCAGAATGTAGATTCGCCGCCGGTGCAGGCGGATCGGCAGTGACTCGGCTAGCCGGTGGCGGGTCAGCGCCGGCAGACGACGCTCGGCCAGTCCGATCAATCGTTGCCACCATGAGTCGAACAGCAGTCGCATCAGTCGACCTGGGTGCTGCGCAGAATCTGAATGGCAAGCTCATCGCGTGAGCGCGTGTTTTCACCACCGGTCACCAGCCGATGCGCGGCGACGCCGACGAAGACTGCCTGCACGTCCTCTGGCAACACAAACGAGCGTCCGGCAAGAAAGGCGAAAGCGCGAGCGGCGGCCAACAACGCGAGCCCGGCACGCGGCGATAGTCCAACGCGCACGCCCGCATGACCACGCGATGCCGCCAGCAGGCGCTGCACATAGTCGATCAGCGCCGCTGATGCTGGAAGCGCGTGCACGCGAGCGCGTAGGTGATTGATGCGCTCGGTGTCCAGCTGAGGTTTCAATCCGATCAACAGTTCACGTCGGTCGGTTGAAGCCAGCAGGTTGCGCTCGGCTTCGGCGTTTGGGTAACCCACCGACAGGCGCATCAAGAAGCGGTCCAGCTGCGAATCTGGCAACGGAAAGGTGCCCGCCATGTCGATCGGGTTCTGCGTCGCGATCACGAAAAATGGCAGTGGCAGTGGCCGCGTCTCGCCATCGCCAGTGACTTGCAGCTCGGCCATCGCCTCAAGCAGGGCGCTCTGCGTTTTGGGTGTGGCGCGATTGATCTCGTCGGCCAGGATCAACTGCGAGAAGATGGGGCCTGGATGAAAACGAAACACAGCGCTTTCCCGCTCATAAATCGACACTCCCAGAATGTCGGATGGCAACAGGTCACTGGTGAACTGGATGCGCTGATAGCTCAACCCGGAGCTGGCCGCGATCGCATGCGCCAGTGTGGTCTTTCCTACACCCGGAACATCCTCCAGCAACAGGTGCCCGCCCGCGAGCAGGCAGGCGAATGCCAGTCGCACCTGCTCATTCTTGCCCAGTACGATTCGATTGACTTGAGTGATAGCGAGTTCGAGTGCGTGCAGTTCGGCGCTTTCGGTGCTCATGCAGCAGGCCTTGTTGAAGAATAGGAGAGGAGGATTCCCGATTCGGATTCTAGTCGCGACCGGTGCAGGTAGAGTGCACACAATGCAAACAGTTTCGAATTGCCGCCTGCCATGATTCGAAATGATTCCGACCGTGTATTCGTGCACGAGTTGCGCAGTGTGTGCCAAACGCCCGATCCATTGGAGTCTTGCGCTGCGTTTTGCGCTTAACATGGGCCGGAGAATACGGAAAGTTCGATGATGAGTGCGCTGCACCCCGACATTGTGAGCAATCGTGCCGTTGTAGTGGTCACGTTGACGCTTCTTGTGACGCGAGTGCTGATTGCTGCGTGGCTCCCGCTGTTCGGCGATGAGGCGTTTTATTGGCAGGAGAGTCGCGCACTGGCGCTTTCCTATTCCGACTTGCCGCCGCTGACCGCATGGTTGATCGCGCTTGGCACCGCGCTCGGTGGCGACACGCTTTTGGGCGTGCGCTGGCCGTTCCTGTTGATCGGAGCTGTGCTGCCTTTGGTTCTGCGTCACTGGGCGATGTGGCGTCTGAGCAACGACGCTGACGCTAATCGCGTTGCTGTGTATGCGATGTTCCTGCCGCTGATCAACATGGGCGGCGTGCTGGCCTTACCTGACCTGCCTCTGACTTTATTGATGGTGCAAGCGTTTGTCTGTCTGGATCGGGCCGCCGATAGCAATCGTAGGCGCGACTGGATCTTGCTTGGTGTGTGCCTAGGCGCTGCATTACTCACTCACTGGCGGGCCGCGGCGTTATGTACCGCCGGTCTGGCCTGGGTGATTCTGAGCCCACGCGGGCGTCGCTGTTTGCGTTCACCGGGCCTGTGGCTGGCGTTGGCGCTGGCGCTGATCGGATTGCTGCCCGTGCTTTGGTTCAATGCCACGCATGATTGGAGCGCATTGCGCTTCCAGGTGTTGGAGCGCAATCCCTGGGAGTTCCAACCTTCGGGACTGTGGATTGCAGTGGAGCAAATCGCGGTGCTGACGCCGTTGCTCGCAATCATTCTGCTTGCTGCATTGAGGCGCGCCCGAAAGCACGCGGATCGTGGTCCTTTCGATCTGATGTTGTCGGCTGCCATCGGTGTGGTCGCGCTGTATCTATTGTTGGGCCTGTTTGCAGACAATGAACGCACGCGCATTCACTGGCCACTTCCCGGTTACCTACCGCTGTTTCTTGTTCTGCCTTTGTTATTGCGCGAGTGGCAAGCAGATCCAGGGTGGCGTCGGTGGGTTGCGCGTTGGACCTTGTCCAGCATCGCGCTGGGTGCGCTGGCGGTGTTCTGCGTGATGGCTGCCGCGTCGTCCACACGGGTGTCGTATCAGCAGGCGGCAGCCCGTTTCCTCGGTGCCGGATTCATTGGTTGGCCGCAGGCAGCTGCGGTGACGCAACGCTTGCTCAAAGGGTATCCCGCTGGCAGCGTGTTGATCGCAGATAACTTTCTGTTAGGTGCGGAACTCGATTTTGCCTTGGGCGGAAGGCGCACGGTGTATGTGCTGGATCACCCGCGCAACATCAAGCACGGTCGTCAGGCGCAGATCGAGATCTGGCAGCGTGCCGAGCGTCATCTGCTGGCCCGCAAATGGCAGCGCGGCCTGCTGGTGATCGAAGTACATGCGCGTGCGCCAGGTGAATGGCTGGCTGCCTGGCAGTCGATATGCCATCGATTTGCTACGGTGCGCTGGCTGCATGAGGAGCGAATCGGCGACAACGGAACCAGCTTCCTCTTTGCCGATGTCACCCCGCAGGATGCGGCCCGGACCGACGCCTGCCAGGTGCCGGTTATCGCGCATCTGGATTTTCCCAAACCCGATCAATTGCTCGGCGTCGGCGACGCGCTATTGATCTCCGGTTGGGCCATTGCCGATTCTGCCGGGGTTGCTGAAGTCAGCGTGTGGGTCGACGACGTGCGCATTGCGCTCGCCGATATCCATCTGCTAGCACCTCACGTGCAGGCGCAATGGTCGCACTCAAACGATCCCGACCATCCCAATGTAGGATTCAGGTATACGATCGAGCCGGGTTCACTGGCGCCCGGGCGCCACCCGATCGAGATCGCGGTGCGCAGTCGTTCGGCCGATGCGTTGGTGCGCCATTTTGGTCCCGTGCAAGTGCGGGTTGAATAGCCCATCGCGCTGCGGCTCAATCCAGCGGATCAAGACCGAAGTCCGCCAGTATCCGTGACAGCGCGATCAGCGGTAGACCGATCAACGCCGTCGGATCTTCCGAACGGATGGCGTCGAACAGGCTGATGCCCAGCCCTTCGCACTTGAATCCACCGGCGCAATCCAATGCTGCTTCGCGATCGAGATAGCGCCGAATCATGGCATCGCTCAGCGCGCGAAAACGCACTTCGGTGCGATCAATGTGCAGCGCGCTGCGACCCGTTGCGGCGTGCTGCAAACTGATCCCGGTATGGAAGTGCATGCTCTGGTTTGACGCGTCTCGCAATTGTTGGATAGAGCTTTCGCGGCTGCCCGGCTTGCCGATCGCAATGCCATTGAGCTCGGCGACCTGGTCCGAACCAATGACCAGGGCGTTTGGATGGCGGATGGCGATGGACTGCGCCTTCTCCAAACTCAGTCGAGCGCATAGCTGGGGAGGCGTCTCGCCATCAAGTGCGGACTCGTCAACGTATGGCGCCATGCACTCGAACGGCAGCCCCAGGCGGGCAAGCAACTCGCGTCGATAGCGCGACGTCGAAGCCAGAATCAGGCGCATGCTCGATCTCAATGCGAATGATCGACCTGTCCGTTGCGCGGCTTGGGGTGATCGTGCCGCGCGCCTCCGCTCATCACCGCGTCGGAACGGACATAGGCGGCCGCCAGCTCATCGCCAACCCCGGACAGACGGCTGATTTGCAGATTCAGCTGTTCAAGTGACCTGCGGATCGAGATGGAGACTTCTGCCAACTTGCTCACGGGTGCGGTGTTGGCGTTCTCCCGAATCCACAAACGATGCTGCAGCACAACCTTCAACGCCTGCTGAATGCCGGATTCGCTATCCAGGGTGGCGCGCGCGCTAGCGGTAATGTCAGTAGGGAGGCGCCCGAGCATGGCGCCAATCGTTTTCATCTTTTCGCGGCATTCGAGCAGACGCGCCTCGACCTTGTCGGCGTCGTCCAACATGCGCAGAATCAGCCCGTTGCGGCGCCGGATCAGCCATAATTGCCAGCCAAACCAAAGCGTGATTGCGAGCAGAAGGGTCGCAACTGCCGATGTCCAGATCAACATACCGGGCTCCAGTTTGGCGAGCGCAAGACGGAATGTGAGTCTGCGCCAGACGCGCGGTACTTGCAAAGCGGCTGTTTCCTGGCGCTGTTCAGCGTCCTTGACGCAGCAGCGACAGATCAATACCATGGCGCGCTTATGTCCGCGGACCTGCCCGAAACAGTCGACGTGTGGCGGATGGTCACCCAGGGCCGGTGCTTCGAAGGCAACCTGCCCCTGGCGTCCATGACGCGACTCGCTGAAAGCCTGACTGATACTTCGGGGTCGGTGAAGTTCTCGCTTGAGTTTGGTCGTGACGCTTTCGGCATCGGATTCGTCGCCATCCACGTCGAGGGCAAGTTGCCCATGCTGTGTCAGCGTCGACTGGAGTCGTTTGATTGGCCAGTGGTGTTGGATGCAAGGCTTGGTCTGATCCGCAAGGAAGAAGACGAAGCCGGTCTGCCGCCCGGTTATGAGCCGCTGTTGGTGCTGGAAACCGACATCCGTCCCGCCGACGTGATTGAGGATGAGTTGATTCTGGCGTTGCCGCTGGTGCCACTGAGCCCGGGCAATGACAGTGAGGAAGAAGTAGTGGTCTGGTCCAGCGAAATGGCAAAGCCCGAAAAGCCCAACCCGTTCGCTGTGCTGTCTGCATTGAAGCAGTCGGCATTGAAGAAAAACTAAAGTTTGTTGGAGAAAGAGTCATGGCAGTTCAAAAAAGTCGAGTCAGTCCCTCCCGTCGCGGCCAGCGCCGTTCGCACAACGCGCTTACCGGCGCCCAGGTGTCGATCGACAAAGTCAGCGGTGAGAGCCATCTGCGTCACCATGTGACCAAGGATGGGTTCTATCGCGGCAAGAAGGTCCTCCAGACCAAGGCTGATCGGGTCGAATCCGAAGACTGAGCTTCGGCGCGTCCGATATCGTGGAGCGGGCCTTGGTCCGCTGCTCGCTAGCGGCGACGCCACAAGAGCAAAGGCAGCGGACCCAGCCCAGCTCTGCAAAAGCGATGCAGCGAATCGGAATCATGGATCCCGGTTCGCTTGTTCTTTTCTGGAGGGGGCATACGCATGACCTTTGCGCGCATAGTGGGCACCGGCAGCTACCTGCCCGAAAAAATCCTGACCAACGACGACATCTCCAAGTTCGTCGACACCTCGGATGAATGGATCAGGGCGCGAACTGGCATCCGTCAACGACACATTGCAGCCGAAGGCCAGACCACCAGCGATCTGGGCGTCGAAGCCGCCACGCTCGCGCTCAAGGCCGCTGGTGTGCACGCCAGCGAGATCGACCTGCTCATTGTCGGCACCACGACGCCGGATGTCATTTTTCCTTCCACCGCCTGCCTGATTCAACATCGCCTGGGCGCCAATGGCTGCGCGGCATTTGATGTCAATGCGGCCTGCTCGGGCTTCATTTACGCGCTCGGAGTAGCAGACAAGTTCATCCGCAGCGGCGCTGCCAAAACCGCGCTGGTGATCGGTGCCGAGACGCTGACGCGCATGCTGGACTGGTCCGATCGCGGCACCTGCGTGCTGTTTGCAGATGGTGCTGGCGCGGTTGTGCTCAAAGCCGATAGCGAAGCGGGCATACTTTCCACGCATCTGCACGCCGACGGCGGTCACCGCCATTTGTTGCACAATCCAGTCGGCGTCTCCGTTGGTTTCAAGGTGGACGAAAAAAATGCCGGCGTGCGCGTGATCATGATCGGCAACGAAGTGTTCAAGGTTGCGGTCAAGACCCTGGACGCCGTGGTCGAGGAGACCCTCGCCGCCAACCAGCTGGACAAGTCCGCAATCGACTGGCTGATCCCGCATCAGGCCAATCTGCGCATCATCGAAGCCACTGCGCGACGCCTGTCGATGCCGATGGAGCGCGTGATCGTTACCGTGGATATGCACGGAAACACCTCGTCGGCCTCAGTGCCGTTGGCGCTGGATGCCGGTGTGCAGAGCGGCAAGATCAAGCGCGGCGACCTGTTGCTGATGGAGGCCTTCGGCGGCGGCTTCACCTGGGGCTCGGCGCTGGTGCGGTTCTAGTCGATCCAAAAGCGGTTGCGTTCCAGCGATCAAATCGATTTCTGTACAAGGGGTCCTTCATGCCGCAGTCGGCACAGCTTGCGTTTGTATTTCCCGGCCAAGGCTCGCAGTCGCTGGGCATGCTGGGTGAGTTGGCGACACGATTTTCCAGCGTGCGTGCCAGCTTTGACGAAGCATCCGCGGGATGTGGTCTGGATCTGTGGTCGCTGTCGCAGGATGGCCCGGAGAACGAGCTCAATCGCACCGAAGTCACCCAGCCGGCGTTGCTCGCCGCTGGTGTGGCGGTGTATCGCGTTTGGAGCCAGGCGTTGAACGGCACGTTACCCGCCGCGCTCGCCGGGCACAGCCTGGGCGAATACACCGCCCTGGTTTGTGCCGGCGCGCTCACGCTTGGCGATGCCGCTGCACTGGTGCGCGAGCGTGGGCGTCTGATGCAGGCAGCAGTACCGATGGGCGTAGGCGCGATGGCCGCGATACTGGCCGCAGACGATGCGCTGATCGCGCAGGCATGCGCCGACGCGGCGCAGGATCAAATCGTGTCGCCCGCCAACTTCAACAGCCCCGGACAGACGGTGATCGCCGGCAATGCCGAAGCAGTGGAGCGCGCCATTGCGCTGCTCGCCGAACGCGGTGTGCGCAAGGCGATTCGACTGCCGGTCTCGGTACCCTCGCACTGCGCCCTGATGATGCCGGCCGCGAACGCATTGCAGCAATACATGACTTCGCTCAACTGGAGCCAGCCCAGTCTGCCAGTGATCCAGAACGCCGACGCCCAATCGCATGCAAGCATCGACGCGATTCAACAGGCGTTGGTGCGCCAACTCTATTTGCCCGTGCGCTGGACCGAATGCGTGCAAGCCGTGGCGCAACGCGGCGTCATCCGAGTTGGCGAATGCGGGCCGGGCAAGGTGCTTGCCGGCCTGGTCAAACGAATAGATAAATCGCTGGACGCGCGCGCGCTCGGAGTTGGCACCGAGATTGACCTGGCGTTGAACGATTGGAAAACCACATGAGCATGGTGAGGCCTGTATGAAAATAGATCTTTCCGGAGAAGTCGCCCTGGTCACCGGAGCATCGCGCGGCATCGGCGCGGCCATTGCCGATCGTCTCGCTGCCTGTGGCGCATTGGTGATTGGCACCGCCACCAGCCAGAGCGGCGCCGATGCCATTGGCGCACGCTTGCAGGCAGCGGGTGGTGTCGGGCGCGTGCTCGAAGTCACCGAGAGTGCGTCGGTCGATGCCCTGATCGATTCGATCAGCAAAG
>JANMSL010000705.1:0-4814 GCA_031389245.1 Lysobacterales bacterium
GCAGTTCATGGAGCGCTTCTACACTACCAACCTGCGCTACGACCGGAGCCTGGCTGGAGCAGCGGTGGCGATGCCCGCGCTTACCTGCACCAACCCGGCGATTTACACGCATGCGCTGCAAAACGTCACGGCTACCACCTACACCATTGTCGCGACTCCCCAGGGTGCGCAGGCAAGCAACGATCTGCGGTGCGGCACGCTTAGCACCACCCACTCGGGCATCAAGGCCAAGTCCGGTACCGGCACTTTGGCAGAATGCTGGTAGCGCACCGTTGCTCCGCAGGGCGCGATGGCACCGTCGACGCCCACTATGGCGAGTTGGGTATCGAACACGCAGTCACTCTCGAGGACGGCGATATTTTCTTCGCCGAGGTGGGCTGCGAACACGCCCCATCCGTTCGGTGGAGCGCGCGTCTGGAGGTCGAGCGCGGGGTGTTGTTTGAAATGGAGCCCACACGAGCTGGCCTAAAGGCAACACTCCAGCTGTGATCCTGTCGCGCTGAACTTCGATCGAAAAGAGAAAATGCGCGGCGGCGGGGCGCGCGAGACCGCAAACGTATTTTTTGGCGCTCGCTGTTGTCTTAGTAAGGCGCAATTGCGCAACGGCTCTCTATGTCGGAGGGAGGAAGATCGAGATCCAGGGCAGTGGAGCAAGCCCCACTACAACAGCATGAGCAAAGTGCCGGGGCTGTCTTGGGTTTACGCTTGTTGGTTTCGACCCGCTGCTACGAAAGCAGGTTAGCGTCTGGGAACTTCCAACTCATGCGTCAAGGTCGCGCGCAGCGCACGGATTTGGACGTCATCAAGCTTCTGGTCCCGTTCGTCGGTGAGTTCGAAGAAGTCTTCGACGCGTTCACCAAAGGTGGCGATGCGGGCATCGTGAACACGAATGCCGCAGGCGCGGAAAGCCTGGGTCACA
This sequence comes from Lysobacterales bacterium, assembly GCA_031389245.1. GTDB lineage: Bacteria > Pseudomonadota > Gammaproteobacteria > Xanthomonadales > Ahniellaceae > 0-14-3-00-62-12. The sequence goes on from JANMSL010000705.1 coordinate 920, forward strand.
TGCGCAAGCAATCCGGGGCGATCCGAACAGACCAGCGCAAGCCCGGTGCGGCCGCGTTTTTCGTCGCTCTGGAATTCCAGACGCAGCGGCACATGAAAATGCTTCTGCTGGCGTGTCCAGGCGCGGCGTGCCGGGGTGAGATTGAGCTCTGGCTTGAGCAATTCGGCGCGTAGTCGCTCCACCAGTTCCTGCATGCGCTCAGGGTCCGACACCTGCTTCTGCTCGGCATCCAGTACCTGGAATGCGTCCAGCACATGGCCCTGACGTGAGGTGGCGATGCGCGCTTCCTGCACACTGAGCTGGAATCGATCGAGCACCGCGGTGATGGTGGCGAATAGACCGTCACGGTCGACAGAAAAAACAAATACTTCGGTGCCGCCGCGCTCGCCCGCGGCGCGTGCCGTGACCAGGGGCGCGGTACTGTCGCCATGATCGAGTATCGCCGCCGTCTGCCAGGCCAGCTGTCCTGGAGTGAAGCGCAAAAAGTTCTCGTCGGGATATTCTGCCCACAACGAGCGCACGCGCGCTGCATCGTATCCAGCCTGAGCGAGGGTGGTAAGGGCGCCGAATTGCGCTTCCAGGATGCGTTCACGCGCATGTACCGGATGCTCGAGGCCACGGCGCAGTGCATAGCGCGTCGCCAGATGCAGCGTGGCCAGCAACTGTCCTTTCCACGAATTCCAAAGTTTCGGGCTGGTTGCGAAGATGTCCGCGACGGTGAGCAGATAGAGATAATCCAGTCGTTCCCAGTCTTCAACCAAGGTAGCAAAACGATGTACGACTTCGGGATCGCTGATGTCCTTTTTTTGCGCTGTCACCGACATCGTCAGATGTTCTCGCACCAGCCATGCGACCAAATCCACATCCATTTCCGCTAAACCCAGCCATTGGCAAAACTCGCGCGCATCGACTTCGCCCAGCTCGGAGTGGTCGCCGCCGCGTCCTTTGGCGATATCGTGAAACAAGCCGGAAAGCAACAATAGTTCGGGCTTGCGCAAGCGCGCGTAGATCTCGAATGCGAGTGTGTGCGTGCTCGCTCGCGCCGGATCGGCGAACGAGCGCAGCTTGTGCATGACAAACAGCGTGTGCTGGTCGACCGTGTAAACGTGAAACATGTCGTATTGCATGCGCCCGGTCACGCGCTCGAACGCTGGCAAGATGCGCCCCAGTAAACCGCAGTCGACCATGCGTCCGATCACTTTCATGACATCGTTCGGGTGACGCAGGATACGCAGCAGCGACTCGGCGATCCGCGGCTCTCGCCAGATGGTGGCTTCCGAATCCAGACACAACGAGGCGATGGCGGCTTCGAATCCGGGCTCCAGCGCAATCAGCTCGGGTTGCAGCAGCAGCAACTCGAACGCTGCCATGCATTTCTGCGCGTCCGGCTCAACCCCCGCGTAGCCAAGGCGCTGCGCGCGCGCGAAGAAGCCATGGTCGAGATCGACCTGGGCGGCATCGGCGCTCCCGTCCAGACGGTCCTGCCAACCGGCCCACAGACGTTCGCCGACGCGACGCACACTGCCAACGGCACGAAAGAAGGTCTGCATGAATCGTTCGACGACAACGTTTTCGCGCTCACCCAAGGCCGGCTCGAACATGCGCGCCAAGGCGCGTTGGTGATCGAACAACAGCCGCTCTTCACGGCGCTGCGTGGTGCGGTGCAGTCCATAGCGTACTGTGCTCAGCAACTCTTGAGCCTCGATCAATCGCCGCTGATCCGCATCGGAACACAGCCCGTGCTGCGCCCAGTCGCGAATCCGCGGCACACCGAATGCGCGCCCGGCTACCCAGATCAAGGCATGCAGGTCGCGCAGTCCGCCCGGACCCTCTTTGACATTCGGTTCGAGGTTGAATGCGGTGTCATTGAACTTGGCATGGCGCGTGCGCAGCTCTTCACGCTTGGCCTTCAGGAAGGTGAGGCTGTCCCACATGCGTTCTGGATGGATCACGCTCAGCATGGCTGCGGTCAGCGCTGAATCGCCGCCGAGCTGACGCGCTTCAAACAATGCCGTGGCCGAACTCAGGTCAATTGTCGCTTCTTCCGCGCATTGCACCACCGTGCGCGTGACATGGCTGGCCTGCAATCCGATATTCCACAGCAGGCCGAGCAGCTTCTCGACCCCATTCTTCAAGCGCAGGTCCTGGTGATTCTCGATCAGGAACATCAGGTCGACGTCAGACTGCGGGAACAACTCGCCGCGTCCGAAGCCACCAGTGGCAATCAGCGCTACGCCGCAGACGTCAGGAAATACATGCTCGAAGGCGGCGATGCACGCACGTTCGACGCGTTTGCAACGCTCGTTGAGGAGATCCAGAATGGGCGTGCCCATGGCGAACCCCGCTTCGTCCTCAAACTGCGCGCGGCGCAACCGTTCTCTCCACCCGGAGGTATCGAAGCTGGTCTGAGTGTTGGCTTCTGGATCGATGGTGTTCATCGGCACGCCTGCTGAGTGTCGAACGATCGAACGCAAAGGCAAGATCGCGCAATTGCTCGAGCCTACATCAAGCTTCGTGGACAAGAGTACCCATTCTGGAGCAATGTCCGCTGACAACTCGGAACGGCCTTTGCTTGCTGCTCGGGAGAAAGTTTAGGGGTCGTCAGCGATTCGGCGGCGCTGGCTGAGTTGTCGCAACCAGGAGCCGCAAAAGGGCAGGCCAGCTGGCGCAACTTGCAAGTTGCACGGGAGGCTGCGGATTTCGTGCCAGGTGCATGCTCGATCGTTGTGAACGAGCAATAAATGTTATTACTTTCAACGTGTTGTACCGGCCGTCGATTTGGCACGGATCATGGATTGTTATCCCCGCTGCCAGCAAATCCGAACGCGGTTTTGTTACGGGCAGTGAGCTACAGGTTTTGAAAATCCTGGTGCTCAACAGCAGCCTCAAGCCCAACGTCAGGAGACACCCATGAATCGCAACATCAAGAACACCGCCCTTTCGCTTGCCATCGCGCTGTCCTGCGCAGTCGCCTTGCCAATTTCGGCTGGCACCGAGCACAACCAGGAGCGCACCGCCGGCACAAAAATCGACGACGCCGGTATCACTGCTTCAGTGAAGTCTGCGCTGTTGGCCGACGAACGCACCGAAGGTTTTGACATCAATGTGGATACCAAGTCGGGACATGTCGTTCTGCAGGGCGGCGCGGATAGCGCAGCCGATCGTGCCGCGGCGACCCAGTTGGCCAAGAACGTTGAAGGCGTGGTTTCGGTTGACAACCGCATCAAAGTCGCAAAAGATGGATCAGAAACCCGTCAAGACGCGAATACCGCCACTGCCTCTGGTGAAGTGCGCGAAGCCATGGACGAGACGGGCGACGCGATTGACGACTCCTGGATCACCGCCAAGGTCAAGTCACAGCTTCTTGCCGACGATGACGTCAAGGGATTGGAGATCGATGTCGACACCAAGGCCAATGTCGTACACCTGATCGGCGTAGTGCCCACGTTGCAAGCGCGCAGCGAGGCGATCTCCATCGCCCGCGCCACCAAGGGCGTGCGTAGCGTCGAAGCCGGTCGCCTGGTGGTACGCAACGACGTGTCGCAGCGTTGATCCCAGCAGTCAATCCGCAGCGGACGATGTAGCCGATGCGGTACCCGCGGCGGGGCACGCAACCACGTGTCCCGCCGCTTTGCTTTGTGAAATTCGCAATCGCCTGAAACGAGCAAGACTGCGCGAGTGACGTCGCGTGCGGAAAGCAAAGCGTCCGCGCACAGCGCGGACCCACCACGGCCCCTAGGTAAGACAACACAGTCTCCAATCGAAGCAATCCAGCCCCCTTGAGTCCAAGGGGGCGTTCGTCGCCGCAGGCCGACGAGGATGGGGTTTTGGCCCCGCGCATCGCGATTGCGTACCGGCTCATCAAGATGCCCGATCAACAACTCCCAACGTCAAC
>JANMSL010000723.1:0-4289 GCA_031389245.1 Lysobacterales bacterium
GCCGGTCAGCGCGCGCGCGGTGCAGACGTTGCAGCGGACGGGCAGTCTCAATGGCCTGTCGGTGCAGGGCATGGAACAGGTGCGTGGACTGCCGCATGCAGTGTTGCAGAGTGCCTACTTCGAGCACGCGCGAGTGCGTGACGCCTTGGTTGATGGTTTCGAATTGTTCGGCTACGGCCGCATTGACGCGGAACAATTTGGCCAACGCATTCACGCCGATCTGAATCGCATTCTGCAGCGGACCATTCGCTGAGCACGGCATGAGCACCCACATCGACATTCTCCTGGTCACGGCACGCAGCCTGACGCTGGAGATCCGCAATGGCCAGCCGTATCGGTCGCAACAGGCGCACGTGTTCTGGATTGACGGCGTGCCGCACAGGCGTTGTTGGGAAAACGTGGTGACGCTGTCGGGACTTGAGCCCGCACGGCACTATCGCGTCGACGTGTTCTCCGGTGGCGAACGGCAGGCGCTGAATTTCTGCACGCCAGCCGAGCCGTGGCGCCTCGACGTACGCGCGTTTGGCGCGATTGGCGATGGGGTGCATGACGACACGGCGGCTTTGCAAGCAGCGATCATGGCCTGCCCGGAAGATGGCACCGTGCTGTTGCCGGCAGGCACTTGGTTAAGCGGGCCATTGTTTCTGAAGTCTGATATGAACTTGCATCTGGCGCGCAAAGCCTGCTTGCTGGGCCATCCAGACATCGCACGCTGGCCGTTGTTGCCAGCAATGCTCAGGTCGGGTGACGACTTTCGGGTACTGGGCAGTTGGGAGGGTCAGCCGGCGAGTTGCCATGCAAGCTTGCTCAACGCGTTGAGTGTGGAGCGGCTGCTGATCGAAGGCGAGGGCTGCATTGACGGAAATGCCAGTGTGCAGACCTGGTGGAGTCGTCCCAAAACGCCCTTCCTGGGATGGCGACCGCGCACCTTGCTGTTGGCGAATTGTCGCGACGTGCACGTCGCCGGCATCACCATGCGCAATTCGCCGTCATGGACAGTGCATGCGCTGCGTTCGCGACAACTGTCGTTCACCCGGTTGCGCATCGAGGCACCGGTGGATTCGCCCAACACGGATGGCATCAATCCGGAGTCCTGCGAGGGTGTGCGCATCATCGGTGTACGCATTTCCACTGGTGATGACTGCATCGCCATCAAGTCGGGCAAGCCCGGACCGCACGGCACGCCGCCAGCGTCGCGCGGTACGCGTATCAGCAACTGCCTGCTCGAGCGCGGCCACGGCGCGGTAGTGATCGGATCGGAAACCGCCGGTGGCGTCTACGATGTGTTGGCCGAGGACTGCCTGTTCGAAGGCACCGATCGGGGATTGCGCATCAAAACGCGGCGCGGCCGTGGACGCGCTGCCATCGTCGATGGCATCGAGCTGCGCAATGTGCGCATGCGTCGCGTCGGCACTGCGTTTGTGGTGAACAGCTTCTACTATTGCGATCCGGATGGCCGTGCGCCGCACGTTGGCGACCGCCGTGCGCTAGCCGTGGACGAGGGCACGCCCACGGTGCGTAATCTGCGCCTGCTCAATGTGGACTGCGAGGCGGTGGCGCATGCTGGCGTCTATGTGCTCGGATTGCCTGAGCAACCGGTGCAAGGCATCAACATCCGCAACCTGCGTATCCGATTCGACATCGCAGCCCTGCCCGGTTGTCCGGATATGGCCGAGGGTATCGAGCCGATGCACGCGGTGGGCATCTACCTGGCGAATGTGCGCGACTTCCAGATTCACGGACTGGACATGCTCGGTCAGCAAGGTGAGCCGATGATCAAGGACAACGTGGCATGAGGGCAGGGCTGGTGGGCTACGTTTCACTTGACGCACAGTGCGCAGGGTTCGGTGCGCATGTGGCAGCGTTTCTGCAGCGCTATCTGGCACAGTGGCGCAACTACGGGCGGTCGTGGAATTATGAGGACGGCTGCGTCTGGAAAGGCAGTCTGGATCTGGCGCGCGTCACCGGCCTGCGCCAGTTCTCGGATTTCGTCTATCGTGAAGTTTCGGCGCGCGTGGCGAGCGATGGCAACATCAGCGGATTTGTCGCGACTGACTTCAATATCGATAACGTCAATCCTGGTGTAGTGCTATTGGCGCTGTGGCAACACAGTGGCGAGGATCGCTTCCATCGCGCTGCGATGAATCAACTCGCCCAGCTCGAGCATCATCCGCGCACCCATAGTGGTGGCTTCTGGCACAAACGGATCTACCCCAATCAGATCTGGCTGGACGGCCTGTACATGGCACAGCCGCTGCGTTGTGCGCAGGCGCGGCTCGGCGCTGATGGCACCATCGCCGCAGATGTTGCGGCGCAGTTTGCCCACGTGCATTTGCACCTGCGTGATGCAAGCACAGGCTTGCTCTACCACGGATGGGATGAAACCCGGGCCGAACGCTGGAGTGATCCGAAGACGGGTTGCTCGCCAAATTTCTGGGCGCGCGCATTGGGCTGGTATGTCATGGCCCTGATCGATTGTATTGATCAGCTGGGCGGTGAATTTGCCAGTGAGGTGAACCAGCTGTGCGGATATCTGCGTGACATCGCGCAGGCACTGCGTGCAGTACAGACAGCGACGCATATGTGGTTGCAACTACCGGCCTGTGCCGATGCTCCCGGCAATTACGAAGAGTCTTCCGCGACGCTGATGATCGCCTACGCGTTGATGAAGGGTGCGCGACTGGGCGTGCTTGATAACGAAACAGGTGTCGCCGGTCACCTGGCGCTTCGTGCCTGCGTGGATCGCTATCTGGATGACACGCGATTGACGGCTATTTGCGGTGTTGCAGGGCTTGGCAATCAACCTTATCGCGATGGATCGAAGTCTTACTATCTGTCAGAACCCATCGTCTGCAACGATCCCAAGGGCGTGGCGGCCCTGATGATGGCGCTTGGCGAGGGCATGCTGCGTCGCGCGTAACACAGTAGGGAGCGCGTGCGAAACTACGATTTGAATGGTCGATCAGGCGCTTTCGCGACCTACGTAGTCCGGATAATCCTGCTTCGGTTTGAACGGCATGAAGGTTTGCGGGACGAAGCCAACCGGTACCGTCTGTAGCTTCATTACGCCGTATTCCTGCGGCCAGGCGCCAGCGGGTGGGCGCTTGAACGTGCCCATCAGCATGTCGACCAGCGGCAGATGGATGGCATAGTTCACATCGATGTAATCGAGCTCGCGTGCATGGTGCCAATGGTGATAGCGCGGCGTGACCAGCACGTACTCCAGCCAGCCAAAGTTGATGCGCAGATTGGCATGCGCCAGCACTGCCTGGATGCCGACGAGAATGACATAGGCGTTAACCGCGGCCGGCGCGAAACCCAACAACACCAGCGGCAGCAACACTGCGCTGCGAGTGAGCAGGATTTCAACCAGATGCACGCGCGATCCGGCTAGCCAATCCATCTGACGACTGGAATGGTGCACAGCGTGGAATTTCCACAGCCACGGCAGCTTGTGATACGCCCGATGCAGTAGAGCCTGCGCAAGATCGGCAAAGAACACTGCGATCAGGAATTGCGCCCACAGCGGCAGACTCTGAATCGTGCCGGTAATTGCAGGAAACGCGGCAAACTGGGCGACGGTCGATGTAGATGCGGTCACCGCAATCAGTACGAACTGCACCAACACATGACTCATGAAGAAGTAGGCAATGTCGGTGCGCCATTCCGCGCGCAACGGTGACTGTGGACGCACCGCCAGCATGCGCTCGATCGGCACGAATACGATGGCTGAGAAGAACAGGGCGATGACGAACCAATCCAGACCCAGCGAAAATGGCGTCTGTTCGATCGCTCCAAACTTGACCTTGGCGCCGCCGAGCAGCACAGCCAGCGCGGCGCTGCAAACTCCGATGAGCGCGACCCGTGGTTGGCGACCGCGCAGAATTGCCAGCGTACCTAGAATGAACGCAGCGACCAGCGCAATGAGCAAAGTGTTGCGCGCGAACTCTTCCGTATAGACCGCACGGAAATCACGGCTGGTGAGCAATTCAGGGAAGTGGAAGCAAAGTACGCCGAGCAGCGATAACAGGCCAAGGCCGGCGGACATGTAGGCGAACCAGGAGCGGGCAGGTTGGGTCATATTGGACGGGTCCGCGATGTTGCTGGTGGTGGGGCGGTCCGCCCCCAAATTATTTAAACATCAGCAGCGGGGCGGGTGGCCCAGCCTGTATCGCAGGCGGTTCGAAGCAACCCAGTTTCGCGTCGCGGCCGAAGTGCTCAAGGTTGCGGTCGAGACTCGCCGGGCGTACTTCAACGCGATCTCGGCAAGGCAGACCGCACGGTACATG
>JANMSL010000744.1:0-1548 GCA_031389245.1 Lysobacterales bacterium
CAGAAGCATCGCGCGCGCGCAGTTGATCGGGTAACCACACGATTTCAGTTTCATTGATTCATCCAAGAAGAAGCTCTGCAGCTCTGCAAAGCCAATTGTCAATTGCCGCTGGTGCCACTCGGCTACGCTTGCTGTTCAGCGCCGCTGAGCGGATGACCGCTCTTTCCTGATCTATGCCGGGAGCTTGAGCGTCAAGTCGCCGACAGATAGGCCAGCGTCTTGCGCTCTCCCTTGAATGACTCTCGCCCATGCATCATCAGCAGGTTGTCGATCATCAATAGATCGCCGCGCTGCCAATCAAAGAGCAATTTGCTGCGCTGGAGCGCGCGGCGAATTTCCGTGAGTGACTCCTCGTCCATCGGCTCGTCGTCGCCATATTCGCACTCGTGCGGTAGATTGCCCTTGCCAACCATCTGTTCGAACATTCCGCGAATAGCCGGGTTCAGCGCGGATGGGTGCCATTGTTCGGCTTGGTTGAACCACACCTCATCACCGGTGACTGGATGCGTCGTGCACGCTTCGCAGCGCGTCGAAACTCGCAGAGTGCCATCCGCGCGCCATTGGCAGGTCGAGCCCTGTTCGGCAACGATGCTTTCGACTTCGGCGCGATCCTCGGTCTGATAGGTCGTTTGCCAGTTTTTGCCCAGCGGGATACTGGACTGAAGGTTGCGGATGTAATTGATTTTCTTTGCGCGCAATGTATCGGTGATCTCCTGCGGTACCGCGCGCAACACATCAATACTGCTGGCCAAAGATGTCTGTCCGCCAGAGCTGGCCGGCACCGCGCTGAAAAACATCAGGCGGCGCGGCCAGCTCGGCAGATAGGACATTTCGTTGTGCAAGGAAATCACCTCCGACGCCGGGTGTTCGGTCGAGGTATAGACATCGCTGGCGACGCGGCTGCGCGGCGAGTTGCCACCAATGTAGTCGAACGCCTTGGCCCCCATGCGCTCCGAGCAATCACGAAAATCTTCGGCGCTGTTCAGCGCGAAGCCGCGAAACAAGATGCCGCCGTGACACGTGAGCAGCGTGCGGATTTCTTCGTCACTGGCTGCGAGGTATTCGTGCAGGGCGCCCAGGCTGGGATCCGAGCCGGGAGTGATCACCACTGGATGATGTTCAACTGTCGAAAACAGCGGGCTTACTTTCATTGCTGACTCCTGATGGTTCTGAATTTCGTTTGTGTTGGCGTCGACGTGCAGCGCCACGCGTGCACGGGTATTGCGAACTTGCCGCTGCTACGCGCTGCGCGCCGACTCACTCAGGCTGTTGGCCGCGGCTGACGACTGACGCATCGCGAGCAGCTCGACTTGAAGCTTGCGCAGCACTGCATCGCGATCGCTGTTGACGAAGAAATGACCACCGTTGAACCAAGTGACCTGGCACGTCTCGGCGCTTTCCCTGGCCCAGCCGTCGACTTGTCCTGATGCTTTGTTGTCGTCTTCCCGACCAGCAAACACGCTGATCGGAACCGGCAGAAGCGGACCCGGTCGGTAGCGATAGTCTTCGGCGAGTGCGAAGTCAGCGCGGATCGTCGGCAACAACAAC
>JANMSL010000796.1:0-22947 GCA_031389245.1 Lysobacterales bacterium
CCCAGCTTGAGATTGTCGGCCAAGTCCTGGCGATCCACCTCCTGATCGATGCGCGACTTCAAATCGCGCAGTCCTTCAATGGCAGTGAAATCCAGATAGCGGCGATAGACAAAGGGGCGCAGCAACTCGATCAATCGCGAACCGGCTTCCTGGTCACCCGCAACCGGCCGCGCCTTGATCCATGCATAGCGCTCCCATTCGCGACCTTCGCGCTGGTAGTAATGCTCCATCGCATTGAATGAGAGCGCGATGCGGCCCGCGCTGCCATAAGGTCGCAGCCGATAGTCGACGCGCAGTACGAACCCTTCCTGGGTAACGTCGCCGAGCATCTGAGCGAGGCGTTGACCCATGCGCGTGAAGTATTCCTCGTTGTCCAGGGGTCGCGAACCATCGCTCTCACCGGAATCGGGGAAGGCCAGAATCAGATCCACGTCCGACGAGAAATTGAGCTCCGCGCCACCGAGCTTGCCCATGGCGATCACCACCAGGCGCTGCGCCTCTCCTGATGCCGAACGCGGCACACCAAAACGCATTTGCAGCTGTACCTCGACATGGCGTAACGCCGCATCAACACAAGTGGTGGCAACACGGCTCGCGCCGCTCAGCGTGTCGGCGACTGAATCCACTCCGGCAATATCGCGGAGAATCAATGCCACGCTGCTGAGTCGGCGAAACCGCCGCAGCCTGATCGAGAATTCATCTGCAGACTCTTCGGCAAATTCCTGCCACTGCGGCATGCAATCGAGCGAGCGCAACAGGGCGGCGAATTCCTCTGGTCGCCGTCGCGCTTCCTCACGCAGGAACTCGCTGGCGACAAACGCACGGCCAAGCAAATCCATCAGCTCGGATTCGAACTCTGCTTCCGAATCGAGCTGCCGCAAGTGTTCAAGATATTGATCGATCTGGACTTGCAGCCAGGGCTGCAAGTGCGCGGGCCAGTGTGCGTGTTCGGCTTCGGTGGGTGACATCGGCACAGTGTCGCAGATGCCTGACCCGAGGCAGAGGGGCCAACGGCGCAAGCTCAATGAAAGTCCGGCGTACGCTGCCTTCTACAACGCATAAAAAAGCCCGCCGCGATTGCGTCGCAGGCGGGCTGCCCTCCCCTCGCGGCCGGAGCCGAGGCCTGAGCATTCTAGGCAAGCCCCGCACAACATCACGCCGCAATGCAACATTGATGAGACCCGGAATGGCCGACCACATTGTGTGACGCAGTTCACGCAACCCGACCCTCGGTTCAATCGTGAGAAGGGCTAAGATGCAGGATTACGCCCCCTTACCCGCGAGTGCCTTGATGTCCAAGTCCACCATCGTCGCCATGCTGGCAATATGTGCGTTAACCGCAGCAGCCGAGTTGTGCGCCGGTTCGGTCGCAATCAGTCTGCAACCTGAAAACGCCGAGCAGCGTCGCCTGCTCGGCCAGCGTTTCGACCACTACATCCGCGATTTCAAGACCGGCGCGATGGTGTTCGAGGCCAGCGATGAGGATTGGCAGTGGCTGCGTAGCAAAGGCATGAAACCCACGCTCGACAGCGTGCGTACCGCGCAATTGATGCAGCGCGATGCAATGTTTGCCAAGTCGATTCCGGGATTTGCCTGTTACCCCACCGTTGCGGAAACCTACACCGCAATGGATACCTTGGTTGCGGCGCATCCGACGCTCGCCAGCAAGATCGACATTGGTGACAGCTGGGAAAAATTCTCGCCTGGCGGAAATCCTGGCTTTGACCTGTTCGTGCTCAAAATCACCAACAGCGCCATTGTCGCGGACAAGCCGAAATTTTTCGCGATGAGCGCGGTGCATGCGCGCGAACTGGCCACTGCACCGGTGAATACCGGGTTCGCCCAATGGCTGCTCAACAATTACGGCACGGATGCGACCGCGACGTGGTTGGTGGATCACAACGAGTTTCATCTGTTGCTACAGGCCAATCCAGACGGCCGGTTGTTCGTTGAACAGGGGAATCTCAGTCAGCGCAAAAATCGGAACTCCTTGGGGGGTGGGTCGGGCACTTCCATTGGCGTGGACTTGAACCGAAATTATCCGTTTGGCTGGGGTGCGTTTGGCAACTCGAGCCCTTCGGCAAGCGCTCAGGACTTTCGTGGTCCCAGCGCCAGCTCTGAACCCGAGAACCAGGCAATCGTCGCCTATATCAACAGCATTTTTCCGGATCGCAGGCCTGGCGCGCCGAGCACCGGGGACCTGAGCACACCCGCAGCGGTGGATACGCGCGGACTGTTTTTCGATATTCACAGCGTTGCCAATGTGGTGATCTGGCCCTGGGGAATGACCGGCACGCCGGGCAGTCCGATCACCGGAAACAACACGGCGTTCATCACCTTCGGGCGCCGGCTGACCTGGTTCAATGGCTACAGCCCGGAACAATCAAACTCGATACCGGCCGATGGTGCCTCCGACGACAACGCCTACGCCTCGCTCGGCGTACCGGCATTCACCATCGAGTTGGGCGGCGGCACCTTTCAGTCTGATTGCCCGACGTTCCAGGATTCCATCCTGCCCGACAATCTGGAGATGATGAAGTACGCGTCGCGCGTGTTGCATGCACCCTACCAACTGCCCGCCGGCCCGGATTCTCAAGGCATTCAGATCGAACCAAACCTGCCTTTTCCTGGCGAAACCATCCACGTCAGTGCCGTTGCCGACGACACTCGCTTCAGCGCCATAAACGGCACCGAGGCGACGCAAAGCATCGTTGGCGCGAATGCCTATTTCGATGTCGTACCCTGGCAAGCAGCCGCGGTCGCCCACCCGATGGTCGCCAGCGACGGAAGCTTCAACGCCACTTCCGAAAATGTATCGGCCGATCTGTCGACCAGCGGTCTCGCAGTCGGGAAGCATCTTCTGTTCGTGCAGTCGCGTGATTCGGGTGGCGCTGGTGCGCCGAACGCGGTGTTCTTCGATTTGGTCGACGCTGCCAGCGTTGGCATCCTCAATGGTGTCGTGCGCGATGCATTCAGCTCGGTGCCGTTGTCCGCAGCTCTAAGCATTGGCCCCGATACGCTGCAGAGCGCCGCGAATGGCACCTACAGCTATCGCAGCCTGCCCGCGACGGTGAGCCTGACCGCACGCAAACCCGGGTACCTGGACGAAACCGTTGCATCGATTGCGCTCGGCGCGGGCCAGAGCACCACGCGCAACATCAGCATGCTGCCGACCTGCAATGCTTTCATCGATGATGTCCAGAGTGCGAACCCGGGTTGGACCGTGCAGGCGCCCTGGGGCGTGCAGACCGGCGTCGGCATAGATGGCGCCAGCACGACCTTTTGGAGCGACAGCCCGAGCGGCAACTACGCAAACAATCTCACTGCCGGCGTCGCGCTCACCTCCCCTGTGCGTAACTTCAGCGGACTCGATGGAGTGCGGCTCGAATTCGATCATCGTTGCGTGACCGAGGCAACCTTTGACTTCGGCAATGTTGAATTCTCCACCAATGGCGGCAGCACCTGGTCAAGCTTCGTGTTCCGCTGTGACGGCACCAATGCCTGGAAGCACGAAACCGTCGCTCTGGCCCAACTCGATAATCAAGCCAATGCGCGCGTGCGCTTCCGACTGACCAGTGATGGAAGCCAGGTTCGTGACGGTTGGTGGATCGACAATATCCGTCTGGAGTCAGCCGGCCCAGCGTGTCGCGCGTCGCAGGCGAGCACGCCGGAAATATTCGACAACGGCTTCGAGTAGCGCGAGCGAGCGAGTGCAGCGACAGCTGCGACGACTGGAAATCGCGGAACTTGTGTCAACGGCTCGGCACTCTTCATGGCGTCCGCATGCGTTGCTATAACAGCAACCAGGTCGCCAAGCCCAAGAAAGTACCCATGCTGACCACATCGGTAGCGGTGCTGAGAAAGATGCCAGACGCGGTAGCCGGATCGGCGCCCATGCGCTTCATTCCGAGCGGAATCAGTGAACCCGCTGCCCCTGACATCATGCAACTGACCGCCATCGAAAACGCGGTAATCCCAGCCAACGTCAGTGCACCCGGATTGTGTTGCATCGATGCCATAGCGTACATGCCCGCTGCAGCCACCAGTCCCACGATCAGGCCATTCCACCAGCCCAGCCAAGCCTCTTTGAACACAACGCGTTTAGCCTGACCGGGTTTGAGCTCACCCAAGGTCATGCCACGCAAGGTGACAGCGAGCGTTTGGCATCCGGTGTTACTGCACTGGCCCGACAATACCGGCAAGAACACCGCCAGCAGGACGATCTGATTGATCGCGTCCTGATAGTAACCCACCACCGCCGCGGCAATGAACGCGGTCACCAGATTCAGTTGCAACCAGGGATGGCGAAACTTGAAGCTGGTGAACCACGGTGTGCTGATGCGCTCTTCCTTCTCCACACCGACCATCGAGCCGGCCTGCGCCGAGATTTCGAAAGCCTGCTGTTCGAACAGCACCTGTCCGCGCACCGACCCAAGCAGGCGTCCTTCGCCATCACACACCGGATATGCCGGGTAGTGACGCGTGACCACCTCGCGCATCGCATCCACAACCTCGGTCTGCGGACGCAACGAAAACGGATTACGCACCATCACCTCGGACAGCATCTGATCGCGGCGTGCGAACAGCAGCTCACGAAACGCTACGACTCCGACCAACTTGCCGTCGCTATCGGTTACGAAGACATAGACGATGAAGGCGTTGCGGATAATGTCGCGTAACGACTCGACGACTTCGTGCACCGTGGTTTCCGGTCGAAACACGGCGAGCGAGCGCTCCATCAGTCGCCCTACCGAACCTTCATTGAACTGGTGATCGAGTAGCCATTGCTGCGCCGCGTCCTTTGGCGCTGCTGCGGCGATGCTCCGTCGGCGCAAGTCCGGGAAGTGGCTGAGGATTTCAACCGCAGCACCAGGGTTGAGCAAACTCAGCAACTCGGCTATGCGTGTATCGGATTCTCCCCCGAGCAGACGCGCCGCATTGCGGCCATCAGTGGTAGAGATGTCTTCGAGCAGAGATCGCTCCATGCACGCTTCCTCATTGCAGTTGAGATCGTGAAAGGTGCCGCGCCGAGTCAATGGACTCGGTGGGTCCGGCGTGCGTAAGGTAGCGGGTTGGCCGGCCGGGTGTCAGCTGCCGACAGATTTGTTCAATCATGCGTCCCAAGCTTTCACATAGTACCCACGAAAATTCAGGAGAGTTGACCATGACCGGACCATTGGCGGGATTGCGGGTACTTGATCTGTCGCGCGTGTTGGCCGGGCCGTGGGCATCACAGTTCTTTGCCGACCTGGGTGCGGAGGTGATCAAGGTCGAAAAGCCAGGCCATGGCGACGACACGCGCCAGTGGGGTCCACCGTGGATGCAGGACGACAACGGTGCCGATACCAGTGAATCCGCATACTTTCTCAGTTGCAATCGCGGCAAGCGCTCGGTCACCGCCGATATCAGCTCCGCCGAAGGACAGGCATTGGTAAAGCGGATCGCGAGTCAGAGTGACGTACTGATCGAGAACTTCAAAGTCGATGGACTGCGACGCTATGGACTGGACTTTGCCAGTCTGCATGCGCTCAATCCGAAGCTGATCTATTGTTCGATCACTGGCTTTGGCCAGTCCGGGCCCAATGCGCATCGCCCCGGCTACGACGCCATGATCCAAGCCGAAGCGGGTCTGATGAGTCTGACCGGAGACCCGGATGGCCCACCAATGAAAACCGGCGTGGCAGTAGTTGACCTGAGTGCAGGCATGTACGCGGCGGCAAGCGTTCTGGCGGCACTTTATTCACGTACGCAGTCCGGCATCGGCCAGCACATCGACATCGCCTTGCACGATGTGCAAGTAGCAGGCCTCGCCTATCACGGCGTGAGTCATCTACTCACCGGCCAGAACCCAGCGCGACACGGCAATGCCCATCCGAACATCGTGCCCTATCAGGCGTTTGCCGTGGCCGACGGACACTTGATGCTCTCGATCGGCAATGACGGGCAATTCCGCAGTTTCTGCAGGGTTGCCGGCCTCGATGAGTTGGCGAAGGATCCTCGCTTCGCGCGTAACACCGATCGGGTGGCGCACCGGAAAACCCTGCTTCCGATTCTGGAGCGGGCCATGCTGCTGCGTTCGCTGCACGATTGGCGCATTGCGCTCGACGCTGCCGGCGTCCCCTGCGGGCCGGTCAACTCCCTCGATCGGGTGATGGGCTCGGACCAAGTCTCCGCTCGAAGATTGGTGCAATCCTTCAAGCATCCGCTGCGGAATGCTTTGCCTCTGGTTGGGAATCCAGTGAAGTTTTCAGCAACGCCACTTTCTCCAGCATGTGCGCCACCGCTGCTCGGCCAACATACGCAAGCAGTGATTCAAGAACTGGACGCGCGCAGTGCAGACACCGACTGAATCCGGTGATCGGCCCCAGCCGCTGATCAAAGAGGCGCCAAGACCCCAACCTGCCGACTGTGCATCCTTGCGAAGATCAATTGCGCCAGGATCGCGCCACACATGGCCAGAAACATATCCCACTGGGTGTCCCAGATATCGCCCTGTGTGGCCAGGAATGCGTCGGCGCGTCCGCCCATGGCTACCGCCGCCCACCACTCCAGAAACTCGAAGAACGCACTGAACGCCAGACTGCAGCTCACCACCAGATAGAACAGCCAGGGCCCCGGCCGCAACGGAGTTCGACGCAGCAACAGTTCGCGCGCAAGAATCGCTGGAATGAAGCCCTGAGCGAAGTGTCCGAGGCGGTCATAATGGTTGCGACTGAGATCGAAGGCATCGCGAATCCACAGCCCAATCGGCACCTCGACATACGTATAGCGGCCGCCGACCATCAGGATAACGGCATGGATCGCGAGCAGCCAGCAAAGAAGTCGCGTCAAGGGAAAGCGTTTCCATGCCCAGATGACCAGCGGCAATCCGATCATCACCCAGATCACTTCCATGAACCAAGTCAGACGATCACGTGGCACCACGCCCGACCAGATCAGCACCAGCAACACCCCCAATATGAGAAACAGCGCTTCGCGCCGGGGCAATGTCTCTGCAATGGGCTGCTTCATGATAACGGGATCCTGTTCACGGCTCAGCGGCTTCAGTCTATCCCGGTAATCTTCACTTTCCCGGGTTTCGTTTTCGAACGATCAGCATGGCAAGTTCGAGTGACTGCTCATAGTTGAGCCGAGGATCGACGGTCGACTTGTACGCCCTTTCCAGATCGATCTCGGTCAGGTCACGCGCGCCGCCGAGACACTCGGTTACGTTTTCACCAGTCAACTCGAGATGAGCACCGCCAAGTCGAGTGCCGGCGGCAACATGGATGTCGAACGACTGATCGAGCTCAGCACGAATGTTCTCGAACCTCCGCGTCTTGAATCCGTTGGAGGTGCTCTCGGTGTTGCCATGCATCGGGTCACAGCACCACAGCACATTTCTTCCCTCGCGCTGTACAGCATTCAACAGCGGCATCAATGTCGTGCCCACCTTGGCCGCTCCCATGCGGTGGATCAACGTGAGCTTGCCGGGTTCATTGGCAGGATTAAGTGCATCGATCACCGGCAACAGCTGATCAGGCGTGACACTGGGTCCAACCTTGAGTCCGATGGGATTTCGGATGCCACGACAGTATTCGATATGCGCGCCATCCAGGTGCGCGGTGCGCATGCCAATCCACGGAAAATGTGTGGATAAGTTGAACCAACCACTCTGTCGCGGCACTTGTCGCGTCAGCGCTTCTTCGTAGTGCAGTACCAGCGCTTCATGCGATGTATAGAAGTCGACGCGAGAAAAACTTCCCAACGGTTCCCCGGCCAGAGTTTCCATAAAGCGTACCGACTCGCCAATGGCCTCGACCATGCGTCGATACTCATCTTGCAGCGGCGAGTGCTGCATCCAACCCAACTCCCAATACTCAGGATGGTGCAAATCGGCAAATCCGCCATCGATCAGGGCGCGCACGAAGTTGATCGTCATCGCTGAATGAGCGTGTCCGCGCAATAGACGCTGCGGATCTGGAAGTCGCGCTTCGCTGGTGAATTCGGGCGCATTGACAATATCGCCGCGATAGCTCGGCAAAGTAATGCCATCTCGCGTTTCAAGATCGGTAGAGCGGGGTTTGGCATACTGTCCGGCAAACCGTCCGAGCCTGACCACGGGCAACTTAAGCCCATGGATAAGCACGACGCTCATCTGCAGCAATACCTTGAGACGATTGGAGATCGTCCCGGAATCACATTCGGCGAAACTCTCTGCGCAGTCACCGCCCTGCAACAGGAAACGCTTGCCGTCGGCTGCCTCGGCGAGCAAGCGCTTGAGTGCCAGAATCTCAAACGATGTGACCAGCGGCGGCAGCCCACGCAAA
Organism: Lysobacterales bacterium; assembly: GCA_031389245.1. GTDB lineage: Bacteria > Pseudomonadota > Gammaproteobacteria > Xanthomonadales > Ahniellaceae > 0-14-3-00-62-12. The sequence continues at coordinate 8,310 of JANMSL010000796.1, forward strand.
GTATCAGTCGCTTGCTTCAGCGCTCCCGCATCCGGGTAATTTGGCTGCTGGGTTGCGACTCGTGATTGCCAGTTTGATGGATGCCACTGCGACAGATCACTCATCTCTCGATTCCCTTCCTTGCGCCATGAATGCAGAAAACACCGACAACGCAAAAAAACCAATGAAGCCAATCAAAGCCCAGCTCGGCATGTCCAAACCGAACATCATCCACCCATCTGGCTGCGCGCATTCGCCTGAACCAGTGAATACAGTCTTTAGCGTCTTTCCGAGTGGAAACGCCTCGAGCATGAAGTCGAGCCCCGGGCCGCAGGCCGGAACCTGATCCGGCGGCAGGTGCCTGAGCCAGATGTGACGCGCTGCAACCGCGCCGCCGCCTATGCAGGCCAGGCCGGCAAGCACGCCGTAGATGCGTCGACCTGTGCGCCCCACCGGGCTATGCAGCGCAGCGACGAGCATGATCAATCCCACGCAGATAAATCCAATGCGCTGAAAGATACACAAAGGGCAGGGTTCCAAACCTTTTGCGGTTTGAAGATAGTAGGCATAAGCGATCATGGCCGCGCAGCTCAACGCACCGAACAACATCAACGAGCGGAACGACCAGTGCAGTGGATTTGGTTTCATGTTGATTTTCCAGCAATCAAGAATTGTCCGAGTTTCGTTGTACCCCACAAACCCGGGGAGTGGCTTGCTAGACCACGAGACGCACAGAACGTGCCCCACAAACAGCAACCTCCCGATCCCAACACAATCGGTTCGGGCATTCCAGTCCAAACACCGGCTCAACAGTCGAGGACACCAAAAAGGCATCGTGAACGCGGCTTACAAAACAAAAACCCCGAGTCTTGCGACTCGGGGTTTTGGGCAGTGCGATCCAACGTAGCTAAATTAGCTAGCGACATCAACCGCCTGGGCGTTTTGCGGGCGGTCGACCAACTCAACAAACGCCATTGGCGCGCAGTCGCCATTGCGAAAGCCGCACTTGAGGATACGCAAATACCCTCCCGGACGTTCACGGTAGCGAGGTCCGATCTCCGAAAACAGCTTTCCAACCGCAACCTTGTCGCGCAGGCGGGAAAATGCCAGACGACGATTGGCAACTCCATCGACCTTGGCGAGCGTGATCAGCGGCTCGGCGACGCGACGAAGTTCCTTGGCTTTGGGCAGGGTGGTCCTGATCAGCTCATGCTGGAACAACGAGCTCGCCATGTTGCGAAACATCGCTTCACGGTGGCTGCTGGTGACATTGAGCTTACGACCCGATTTCATGTGGCGCATGACACTAATTCCTTGATTATGGGCTCAGTACTGGGCTCAGCCCAGCATGCCGTGCTGCACGCCAGCCGGAGGCCAGTTTTCGAGTTTCATGCCGAGCGACAACCCTCGAGCGGCAAGCACTTCCTTGATCTCAGTGAGCGATTTCTTGCCGAGATTTGGTGTCTTGAGCAGTTCCACTTCGGTACGCTGACAAAGGTCACCGATGTAGTAGATGCTCTCGGCCTTGAGGCAGTTGGCCGAACGAACTGTTAGCTCCAAGTCATCGATCGGGCGCAGCAGGGTCGGATCGACACCAGAGGCAACCGGCTTCGCAGCGCCAGTGTCGCGGCGGGTGAAATCGCCAAACACGGAGAGCTGATCGGCGAGGATGTCAGCGGCGCGGCGAACTGCGTCTTCCGGATCCACCGTACCGTTGGTTTCGATATCCAGTACCAGCTTGTCCAGATCAGTACGCTGCTCAACGCGCGCGCTTTCGACTTCATACGCCACGCGACGAATCGGACTGAAGCTGGCATCGAGCTGCAGACGTCCAATCGGGCGCGACTCATCATCTGGGCGGCGCCGTGAAGACACCGGTTGATAGCCGACGCCCTTGGCTATACGCAGACGCATATTGATCTGCGTATCTTTGGTAAGCGTGCAGATCACATGATCTGGATTCACCACTTCGATACTGTGATCGACCTTGATGTCTCCAGCGGTAACAACGCCTGGACCCTTCTTGCTCAGAGTCAGCATCGTTTCGTCGTGGCTGTGCATGCGCAAGGCGACGTCTTTCAGATTCAGCAACAGGTCAATGACATCTTCCTGCAGCCCTTCGAGCGTCGTGTACTCATGCAGCACATTGTCAATTTCAACTTCGGTAATTGCCGCGCCTGGAATCGACGAAAGCAGCACGCGCCTCAGCGCATTGCCGAGAGTATGGCCGAAGCCGCGCTCAAGCGGTTCGACAAAAACGCGGGCGCGGTTCGGGCCGATTTTCTCGGCCGAAATTCCGCGGGCGCGCATAACACTAGTATCCGTAGCAGCCATGGTATTCGGGTTCTCCGGTTACTTCGAGTACAACTCGACAATCAAATTCTCGTTGATGTCGGAGGGCAAATCTGCACGTTCCGGCGCCGCTTTGAAGGTGCCCGCCATCTTCTTGGCGTCAACCTCAATCCAGCTTGGCACCAGGTCCATTTCCTGTGAGAGGCTCAGCGCTTCCTGAATACGCAGCTGGGCACGCGCACGTTCGGACACTTCGATCGCGTCGCCTGTCTTTACCTGATAGGACGGCACGTTGACACTCTTGCCATTTACCAGAATCGACTTGTGCGAAACGAGCTGCCGCGCGGCGGCGCGGGTGACCGCAAACCCCATGCGATACACCACGTTATCCAGTCGCGACTCAAGCAGGCGCAGAAGGTTTTCACCCGTCGCCCCCTTGATGTTCGAGGCTTTCGCGTAGTAATTGCGGAACTGGCGTTCGAGCACACCGTAGATGCGCTTTACCTTCTGCTTTTCGCGCAGCTGCACGGCGTAGTCCGACAACTTGGCTCTCTTGGCAGAGACCCCGTGTTGACCGGGCTTTTGCTCCAGCTTGCACTTCGAATCCAGCGCGCGCGCCGGGCTCTTCAGAGAAAGATCCGCGCCTTCACGACGCGAGAGTTTGCATTTTGGTCCAATATAACGAGCCATGGTTCTCTTCCTTTACACTCGACGACGCTTCGGCGGGCGACAGCCGTTGTGCGGGATGGGCGTGATGTCGATGATGTTGCCAATCTTGTAGCCAATTGCGTTCAAGGAACGAACGGCCGATTCGCGACCCGGGCCGGGACCCTTGATGCGAACTTCCAGGTTCTTCAAGCCGTATTCCTGGGCCGCTCGCCCCGCCTTCTCTGCGGCCACCTGGGCAGCAAAAGGCGTTGACTTGCGGGAGCCGCGAAACCCGGCGCCACCTGAAGTTGCCCACGACAATGCATTGCCCTGTCGGTCGGTAATGGTAACAATCGTATTATTGAAGGAAGCTTGAACGTGGACGATACCGTCGGTAACGACACGCTTGACCTTCTTCTTCGGCTTTACAGCCGATGCTTGCTTGCTCATGAGGGCAGGTCCGTTAGAAGGTTATTTCTTGATCGCCTTACGCGGACCCTTGCGCGTACGCGCATTGGTACGAGTGCGCTGACCGCGCAGCGGCAGACCACGACGGTGGCGCATACCTCGGTAGCAACCGAGATCCTGGAGGCGTTTGATGCTGATGCCGACTTCGCGGCGCAAATCGCCTTCAACAGTAAATTTCTGCACCTCTTGGCGAAGCTTGTCGACTTCGGCTTCCGTAAGATCCTTCACCTTGATCGACGGGCTAACACCCGCGGTCCGGCAGATTTTCTTGGAACGCGAACGGCCGATTCCATAAATACTTGTGAGCCCGATCCAGGCATGCTTGTGGACCGGGACATTGACACCCGCTATACGCGCCATCGCGTCTTCTCCAAACTGTTGGCGTAAAGGAACTGGATATTATACACACTAAACAGCGCTAGCCAAGCCCTAAGGCTGCCGCATCTGCCCCATACATCGTGCACAGGTTGCCTCAGCGGACGAGTCCGCCCCGGCCGTAGTTCTTCAGGTTGGCTTTTTTCATCAAGCTCTCGTACTGATGTGACATGAGGTGGGCTTGCACCTGGGCGGTGAAGTCCATCACCACCACGACCACAATCAACAAGGAGGTGCCGCCAAAGTAGAACGGAACACCAAACTTGGTTTGCAGGAGCGTTGGAAGCAGGCAGACCGCTACGAGGTACAGCGCGCCAATGCCCGTCAATCGCGTCAGCACACCATCAACGTAATCCGCCGTAGCTTTACCCGGGCGTATTCCCGGAATCAGCGCACCTGACTTCTTCAAGTTCTCTGCGGTTTCCTGCGAGTTGAACACCATCGCCGTATAGAAGAAGGCAAATACGACAATCAAACCCGCAAAAACTATCATGTAAAGCACCGATCCAGGTGACAACAGCGCCGAGAAACGGCGCAGCCAGGCGTTGTTTGCCAAGTCGCCCATGCCTGCCAGCGTTGCCGGAAACATGATGAAAGACGATGCAAAAATGGCTGGAATAACACCTGACATGTTGATCTTGAGCGGCAGATGGGAGCTCTGATTGTTGTAAGCGCTCGAGCCGCCCATCTTGCGTGCATAGTTGACTGTGATGCGCCGCTGGCCACGCTCCATGAACACGACAAAAAATGTAGTCAACGCGACAATAACCGCGATGAGAATCGCAGACAGTACTGGCAGTTGGCCGTCTCCGACCTGCTGCAAGGTTTGGATCAGTGCACTCGGCAAACCGGCCACGATTCCCGCGAAAATGATCAGCGATATTCCGTTTCCGACACCGCGCTCGGTAATCTGTTCGCCCAGCCACATCAAGAACAACGTACCCGCGGTCAGGCCAACGACACAGCTGACAATGAACCCCATGCCTGGATTCACCACGACCCCACCACCGCTGTTCAACGTCTGCGCCTGCAATGCCACAGCAACGCCGAATGACTGAAACATGGCAAGCGCCACGGTGCCATATCGTGTCCATTGAGTCATCTTGCGACGGCCTGACTCACCTTCTTTCTTGATCGCCTGCAAGCTGGGCACCATGGTCGCCAACAGCTGCATGATGATTGAGGCCGAAATATAGGGCACCACGTTCAGCGCAAGTACGCTCATTCGCTCCAGCGCACCGCCCGAGAACATGTTGAACATGTCAAGCACGGTACCCTTCTGACGCTCCATTAACTGGACCATCGCCTCGGGATTGATGCCCGGTACTGGCACGAAAGTGCCCAACCGAAACACGATCAATGCCAGTAGCACAAACCAAAGGCGTTGCTTGAGCTCGGCCGGAATACTGGGCAGAACGCCGCCCGCTTGCGATGACATCGGCTTAGCCACGAATTACTCCACTGTGCCGCCGGCTGCCAGGACTGCTGCCTTGGCACCTGCAGTCGCAGCAATACCCACCAGTTTGATTGCGCGAGTAATCTCGCCCTTCTTCACTAGCCGTGCGCGCTTCGCACGCGGATCGACCAAGCCAGCGGCAAGAAGTGTCGCAAAATCGATGGTGTCGCCGCTCAGCTTTTCCAGCTGATACAAACGTACTTCTGCGGTGTCGACCTTCATCTTGGAACGAAAGCCGACCTTGGGAAGACGCCGCTGCAACGGCATCTGGCCGCCTTCGAAGCCGGGTTTGATCTTGCCCTTGCCGCTACGGGCATAAGAACCTTTGTGGCCGCGGCCAGCGGTCTTGCCGAGGCCAGAACCAATGCCACGACCGACTCGGGTCCGTTCTTGACGCGCGCCAGGCGCGGGTTTAAGCGTATTCAGACGCATGAGAATCTCCTCTGATCCATTCGATCGAATTAAGCTTCGACGCGAACCAGATAATTGACCTTGTTGATCAGGCCGCGAACCTGGGGTGAGTCCTTCAGTTCGGACACCGAGTTGAGCTTGCCAAGTCCGAGGGCCTTGACGCTAAGTCGATGGATGGCCGGACAGCTATTCTGGCTCTTGACCAGACGAACTTTGACAGTTTTTGTCTTGGAATTAGACATGGCTTCCCACCAACTCTTCAAGTTTCTTACCACGCTTGGCAGCGATCTCTGCCGGAGACTGAATTAGCTGCAGACCCCTGATCGTCGCGCGGACAAGATTGATTGGATTGCGCGATCCCACAGCCTTGGCGAGGACATTCTTAACGCCAACCACTTCGAACACAGCGCGCATGGCTCCGCCCGCGATCACACCGGTACCATCAGAGGCTGGCTGCATGAAAACTCGCGCTGCACCGTGGTTCGCCTTGATTGCGTACTGCAAGGTGCCATTCTTCAGCGACACAGACACGAGGTTCTTGCGCGCACGATCCATTGCCTTAGCAATCGCGGCGGGAACTTCACGGGCTTTGCCGTAACCCAGGCCAACTTTGCCGTTGCCGTCGCCAACCACAGACAGTGCGGTAAAGCTCATCTGACGACCGCCCTTCACCGTCTTGGCGACACGGTTGACGGCTATGAGTTTTTCCAGCAAACCATCGCTGTTCTCACGTTCATTTGTACTCATGCATCACCTTAGTTGGCCCTATATCGAGAGCCTGGTTCGTTACGGCCTGGGCCGCTTGGAGTTGTAGGTACAGCGTCAATCAGAATTGCAGTCCACCCTCACGCGCGGCGTCTGCCAGCGCTTGAATGCGTCCGTGATACAAAAACCCGGATCGATCAAAAGCAACCTTCAAAATTCCTGCTGCTTTTGCGCGCTCCGCGATCGCTTTGCCAACCGCGGCTGCGGCGGCTTTGTTCTTTGTTCCGGAAATACCCGTAAGCACTGCGTCCTGCAGAGTATTGGCCGAGGCGACTACTTTGTCTCCAGACGGCGCAATAACCTGCGCATAAATATGCTGGCCGGAACGATGTACGGTCAGGCGGGCTGCGTTGAGCTTGCGTATGCGAGCACGTGTCGACTTCGCTCGGCGCAGACGGGATTCGTTCTTGTTGATCATCATTGCATTCCTCAGTCGTGGCGCGCGAATTAAGCCTTCTTGGCTTCCTTCAGCGTGATCTTCTCACCGGCGTAACGCACACCCTTACCCTTGTAGGGCTCAGGCGAACGGAACGCACGGATCTTTGCGGCGGCTTCGCCGACGCGCTGCTTGTCAGCACCCTTGATCAGAATTTCCGTCTGCGAGGGTGTCTCCAGGGTCACGCCTTCTGGCGCTTTGAACACTACGGGATGCGAGAACCCGAGGGTCAAGTTCAAGTCCTTTCCGGCCATTGCCGCACGATAGCCGACGCCGACGAGCTCCAACTTGCGCTCATAGCCCGTGGTCACTCCGGTAACCATGTTGCTCAACAACGCCCGAATCGTGCCCGCCATTGCCGAATGGTCGCCGGTCGGGGCAACCTGCAGCGAGCCATCTTCCAGCACGACCGACACTTCTTTAGGAATGCCGAGCTGCAATTGCCCGCGCGGGCCCTTGACCGAAACGGTCGCACCATTGATGGTGCAGTCGACGCCTTTGCCCAAAACGATGGGTCTTTTTGCTACTCGAGACATGGTGGCTCCTTAAGCGACGAGGCAGATGACTTCGCCACCCAGCCCCTTGGAGCGGGCCTGGCCATCGGTCATGATACCCGACGAAGTGGAGACGATGGAGATGCCGAGCCCGCCCAATACCTTGGGCAACGCATCTTTACCGCGATAGGCACGCAGCCCAGGACGACTGACACGCTCAATGCGCTCAATGGCCGGCTTGCCCTGGTAGTAACGCAGCGCGATTTCGAGTTCTTTCTTGCCATCGACGTCACGAATTGCCGTGTCATTGATGTAGCCCTCAGCCTTGAGAACGCTGGCGATGGCTAGTTTGACCTTGGACGCCCCCATCTTCACCGACACTTTGCCAACGGCTTGGCCGTTGCGAATGCGGGTGAACATGTCGGCGATAGGATCAGTCATGCTCATAAGGATTGCTCCGTGAGATTGCACCGATATCCGGCACGTTGAAGGGAATTTTTACCAGCTGGCTTTGCGCAGGCCCGGTACGTCACCGCGCATGGTTGCTTCGCGCAACTTGTTTCGCCCAAGACCAAATTTTGCATATACGCCACGTGGACGACCAGAAAGCTCGCAGCGATTACGCATGCGACTTGGACTGGCATCACGCGGAAGTTTCTGCAGACCGGCCTGAGCCTCCGCTCGTTCATCGTACGAAAGCTTCGCATCCACTACCTTGCGCTTCAGCTCTGCGCGCTTGGCAGCGTATTTCTTAACGGTCTTCGCGCGCTTGATGTCGCGATTCACCATTGAAGTCTTGGCCATTAGATTCTGCTCTCGTACTTAATTGCGGAAAGGAAAACTGAAGCCTTCGAGCAACGCCTTGGCCTCGGCATCAGATTTCGCGGTCGTAGTGATCGCGATATCCATGCCGCGCAGGGCGTCAATGGCATCGAAGTTGATTTCCGGAAAAATAATCTGTTCTTTGATACCGAAGTTGAAATTGCCGCGGCCATCGAAGGCGCGCCCGCTTACACCACGAAAATCTCGGACACGTGGCAGCGCGATGGTGATCAACCTGTCGAGAAATTCGAACATTTGAGCGCGTCGCAGAGTGACTTTGCAGCCAATGGGCCAACCGTCGCGAATCTTGAAAGTTGCGACTGACACACGTGCCTTGGTAGCCACCGGCTTTTGGCCAGCGATCTTGGTCATGTCGTCGAGCGCGTTCTCTAGAACTTTCTTGTTCGCAGCTGCCTCGCCCACACCCATGTTCAGAGTGATTTTGGCAAGCCGTGGAACCTGCATCGGATTTGTGTAGCCGAAACGCTCAGTAAGCTTGGGCGCTACGACTTCTTTGTAGTGTTTTTCAAATCGGGTTGTCATTGTCCTGGCCTCAAACGTCAACTACTTCGCCGGACTTGCGGAAGACGCGAACCTTGCGCCCGCCTTCGAGCGTCTTGTAGCTGACGCGCTCACCCTTCCCAGCAACGGAGTTCAACAGCATTACATTGGATTGGTGCACGGGCGCCTCACGTTCAACGATGCCGCCAGGCTGATTCGCCTGCGGATTCGGTTTGGTGTGACGCTTGATCAGATTCAGCCCCTGCACAAAGATGCCCTTCTCGGCCACCCGCAGAACTTCACCGGTCTTGCCCTTATCTTTGCCTGCGTTCAGGATGACCTGGTCGCCTTTGCGAATTCGATTCATGACGTTGGTTCCTTACAACACTTCCGGCGCCAGCGACACGATCTTCATGAAGCGCTCACTGCGCAACTCGCGCGTGACGGGCCCAAAGATTCGCGTGCCGATTGGCTCGAGTTTCGCGTTTAACAAGACTGCCGCGTTTCCGTCAAAACGGATCAATGAACCGTCTGAGCGACGAACTCCCTTGCGGGTACGCACTACGACAGCATCATAGACCTCGCCCTTCTTGACCTTACCGCGAGGAATCGCTTCCTTGATCGACACCTTGATGATGTCGCCAATGCCCGCGTACCGGCGCTTCGAGCCTCCCAGCACCTTGATACACATCAGTTCGCGCGCGCCACTGTTGTCGGCGGCTGCGAGATGGCTTTGCATTTGGATCATGATGGTTCTCCCTGCTTAGCCTGCACTGGAAACTACTTCAACGACACGCCAGTTCTTGGTCTTGGACACCGGTGCGCATTCAGCGATGCGCACGAGATCCCCTTCCTTGCACTGGCTGGTCTCATCGTGGGCGTGCACCTTTGTTGAGCGGCGCAGCAGCTTCCCATAGAGACTGTGCTGAATCTGCCGCTCAAGAAGTACCGTGACGGTCTTCGTCATTTTGTTGCTGACTACACGACCTTCAATCGTGCGCTGCGGTTTAGTGTTTTCTGTCATGGCTGTGTCCTTACTTCTTCTGGCCCAGGACCATCTTGGTGCGCGCAATTTCGCGGCGCACCTTCTTGATCTGGTGGGTCTGGGTCAGTTGACCAGTTCCACGCTGCATACGCAGGTTGAACTGTTCTTTGCGAAGCTCACCGACGTGCTTGTCCAGTTCGGTGGCTGATTTCTTTTGTAGATCTTTGATTTCCATTAGCGCACCGTACGTGTCACAAAGGTGGTTTGCACCGACAGCTTGGCCGCGGCAAGGCGAAACGCCTCACGTGCGGTGGCTTCCGGTACACCTTCCATTTCATAAATGACGCGACCTGGAGCGATTACTGCCACCCAGAACTCGACGCCGCCCTTGCCGCTACCCATGCGGACTTCAATCGGCTTACGGGTGATCGGCTTGTCCGGGAAAACACGGATCCAAAGCTTTCCACCACGCTTGACGAAGCGCGAGATTGTACGACGAGCAGCCTCTATCTGGCGAGCGGTAATATGACCATGGGTAGTGGCCTTCAGACCGTATTCACCAAAACTAACAGCAGTGCCGTTTTGGCTCACGCCGCGGTTACGGCCCTTGTGGACCTTGCGAAACTTGGTACGTGCGGGTTGCAACATGACTTAGGCTCCCTTGCCCGGACGCTCACGATCACCGCGCTCCGGACGATCGCCACGTGGCGCGCGTTCGGCACGATCACCGCGACCGGCAGGCCGGTCATTGGCTTCGGACGCTGCTTCCGCAGCGGCCAAGCTCAGATCGAAGACATCACCCTTATAGACCCAGGTTTTGATTCCTATGATCCCAAAGGTCGTTTTCGCTTGCGCGAATCCGTAGTCAATATCGGCACGCAATGTATGCAACGGCACGCGACCCTCGCGGTACCACTCCGAGCGCGCGATTTCCGCACCGTTCAGACGGCCTGCAACATTGATCTTGATGCCCAATGCTCCGAGTCTCATCGCATTGCCAACAGAGCGTTTCATTGCCCGTCGAAACATGATGCGTCGTTCCAGCTGCTGCGCGATCGACTCGGCAACCAGCTGAGCGTCGAGCTCAGGCTTGCGTACCTCGACAACATTGATGTGCGAAGGAACGCCCATCAAATCCGAAACTGCCTTGCGCAGCTTTTCGATATCCTCGCCCTTCTTGCCGATCACCACACCCGGACGAGCCGAGTGAATAGTAATGCGGGCGTTCTTTGCCGGACGCTCGATGTATATTTTCGAGACACCGGCCTGCGCCAACTTCTCGCGGATCAGCTCGCGCACCCGCAAATCAGCTGCCAGAAACCCAGCAAACTCGCGCTTGTTCGCGAACCACTTGGAGTTCCAGTCCTTGGAGATTCCAAGGCGGATACCCGTGGGATGAACTTTGTGACCCATCGTCGTCCTCGCTTACTTGCCGGTGCCAACAACCACAGTGATGTGGCTGGTGCGCTTCAAAATTCGTGAACCGCGGCCCTTGGCCCGCGCATGCATACGCTTCATGACCGGACCTTCATCAACGAAGACCTGGGCCACTTTCAGCTCATCGACATCAGCGCCTTGATTGTTCTCGGCGTTTGCAACTGCAGAAAGCAGCACCTTCTTGAACAGGACGGCCGCCTTCTTGTTGGAAAAGGTAAGCACGGTAGTTGCGCGACCCACCGGGAGTCCGCGCACTTGATCAGCGACAAGGCGAGCCTTCATCGGGGAGATGCGTGCGGAACGCAGTACAGCTTTAGCTTCCATTGTCATCGCTCCTTACTTACCGCCAGCTTTCTTGTCGCCGCCGTGACCCTTAAAGGTACGCGTGGCGGCAAACTCGCCGAGTTTGTGGCCGACCATATTCTCGTTAACCATGACCGGAACATGAGCCTTGCCATTGTGTACCGCGATGGTCATTCCGACCATATCCGGCAACACCATGGAGCGACGCGACCAGGTCTTGATCGGGCGCTTGCTGTTGCTCGCCGCCGTGGCTTCGACCTTTTTAAGCAGATGCAGGTCGATGAACGGACCTTTCTTAAGTGAACGTGCCATGACCTATCAACCCCTGCGATCGCGGACAATGAAGCGCTGAGTGCGCTTGTTCTTGCGGGTCTTGTAACCCTTGCTCGGCTGGCCCCAAGGAGAAACCGGGTGCGGATTACCCTGGCCAGCGCGCGCCTCACCACCACCGTGCGGATGGTCGACTGGGTTCATTGCAGCGCCGCGCACCGTGGGTCGAATACCTCGCCAACGTTGCGCACCCGCCTTGCCAATCTTCCGTAAACCATGCTCTTGGTTACCCACTTCGCCAATGGTCGCGCGGCAGTCCGATGGCACCTTGCGCATTTCTCCCGAGCGAAGACGCAATGTCGCGTAGCCATGCTCACGCGCGATGAGCTGCGCCGAAGCACCTGCACTGCGCGCCATCTGGGCACCTTTGCCTGGACGCATCTCGATGCAATGCACCGACGTACCGACTGGAATGTTGTGCAGCGGCAAGGAGTTTCCCAGTTTGATTGGAGCGTCCTTACCCGCGATCAACTGGTCGCCTACCTTGAGCCCTTTGGGGGAAATGATGTAGCGACGCTCACCGTCCGCATAGCAAACCAGCGCAATATGAGCCGTTCGATTGGGGTCGTATTCCATACGCTCGACACGGCAGGCAATGCCTTCCTTGTCGCGTTTGAAGTCGATCAATCGGTAGTTCTGTTTATGTCCACCACCCTTGTGACGAGTGGTAATACGACCGTAATGATTGCGACCGCCAGTGTTACTTTGCGATTCAACCAGCGACTGCAGCGGCCCGCCCTTGTGCAACCCAGGCGTGGACACGCGCACCATCTGGCGGCGCCCCGGCGATGTCGGCTTGAAAGTTATCAGTGCCATCTTCGTTTACCTCAGGGCTTCGCCACAACATCAATCGATTGGCCTTTCTGCAAGCTGATGTAAGCCTTGCGGAGTGCCCCCCGGACGCCAAGGCGGCCGCGAAATGCTTTGGTCTTGCCCTTTACATTAACCACATTGACCGCTGTTACATTGACCTTGAACAGCTCTTCGACTGCCCGCTTCACGTCCAGTTTGGTGGCGGTTGAAGCCACCTCGAACACGAACTGATTGGACTGTTCCTGGATACGCGAAGTCTTCTCGGAGACGATCGGGGCGCGCAGCACCTGATAAAGACGCTCGTTGCTCATGCCAACCACTCCTCAACTTTCTTGACCGAATCCAGACACATAATGACGTGGTCACAGCCCACCAAATCGACAGGACTCATGCCCGCCACGTCCACAATCGCTACGTTGTGCAGGTTTCGCGCCGCGAGAAACAAACTATCAGTACCCGCTTCGGTAACCACCAGCGTGCGACCCGTTCCCATCTGTTCGACCTGGGCCGCCAGCAACTTCTTCTTCGGTGCGTCTATAACAAACGACTCGACGATCTTCAAGCGATCTTGACGCAGCAGCTCAGAAAGAATCGCCGAGATGGCTCCACGGTACATTTTGCGATTGATCTTCTGCTCAAAACTGCGTGGACGTGCAGCAAAGGTTACGCCACCACCGACAAAAATTGGCGCGCGGTAGTCGCCGTGGCGAGCGCCGCCACCCTTCTGCTTTTTGAATTTCTTGGTGGTACCAGTCACATCAGAACGCGACTTCTGCGCTTTAGTACCAGCGCGGCCTGCGTTGCGATACGAAGTCACCACCTGGTGCACCAAGTCTCCACAGAACTCGCGACCAAAGATCACGTCGCTCACTTCCACTTGTTTCTTGCTATCGATAATATTGAGTTGCATGGCCGTCTCCTTACTTAGCGGCCTTGGCTGCCGGAACCACAATGACGTTTCCGCCGCTTGCGCCCGGAACCGCGCCCTTGATGGCAATCAGATTTCGCTCGCTGTCGATCTGCACGACCACAAGGTTCATCGCCGTCTGATTTACCGAACCCATATGCCCGGACATTTTCTTGCCCGGAAATACACGGCCCGGGGTCTGGCGTTGACCAATCGACCCTGGAGAACGGTGCGACAGCGAGTTGCCGTGCGTCGCGTCGCCCATGGTGAAGTTCCAACGCTTGATCGTTCCCTGAAAGCCCTTGCCTTTGGTAACCCCAGCGACATCGACGATCTGACCGACTGAGAACAAGTCCGAAGCGCTCAATTCCGCGCCCACAGCGTATTTGCCAATGTCAGCTTCCGCTACTCGGAACTCCCAGAGTCCGCGACCAGCCTCGACCTTTGCCTTGGCATAGTGTCCAGCCAACGGCTTGGTAACCAACGCTGCGCGCTTTTTGCCCGCGGTGACCTGGATGGCGGTATAGCCGTCCGATTCCTTAGTCTTCACCTGCGTGACGCGATTGGGAGACGCATCAATCAGCGTCACCGGCACGGACTCGCCCGCCTGTGTGAAAACCCTCGTCATGCCGCATTTGCGGCCAACTAACCCGATGCTCATTGCTCTGTCCTATTCCGGCGCTCTAATACAACTTGATTTGGACGTCCACGCCTGCGGCGAGGTCAAGCTTCATCAGCGCATCCACGGTCTTATCGTTGGGATCAACGATATCCAGCACACGTTTATGTGTGCGCGTTTCGTACTGATCGCGCGCGTCCTAGTCGGCATGCGGCGACACCAGAATGGTGTATCGCTCAATCTTCGTAGGCAGCGGAATCGGACCGTGCACCTGTGCACCGGTTCGTTTCGCAGTCTCGACGATTTCCCTCGCAGACTTGTCGATCAAACGATGATCGTACGCCTTGAGACGGATTCGAATCTTCTGGTCAGCCATTGCCACTCCTTTGTACGGTAAGCGGGGCGCGCACACCCCGCTTCGCGCGTATGGGTTTTAATTACTTGAGAACCTTCGCGACGACGCCTGCACCTACGGTGCGGCCACCTTCACGAATCGCAAAACGAAGCCCTTCTTCCATCGCGATCGGGGCGATCAGCGTCACCACCATCTTCACGTTGTCTCCAGGCATCACCATCTCCACGCCTTCGGGTAACTGG
>JANMSL010000811.1:0-3147 GCA_031389245.1 Lysobacterales bacterium
CTCCTACGGTAGGCGCGCACCCGGGCGCGATGGGTCACGGGTTCGGCACCGTCGGTCGCGGCCGGGTCCACTCCTACGGTAGGAGCGCACCTGGGCGCGATGGGTTACGGGTTCGGCACCGTCGGTCGCGGCCGGGTCCGCTCCTACCGACAGGTCAGCTGCACGTTTCAACTACATCTGCGCGACGACAGGTGCATCGAGCACCTGCATCGACACGGCGACGAAATGACAGATGCTGCCAACCAACACAAAGACATGCCAGATCGCGTGCGCGTAAGGAATGCGCCGGCTCATATAGAAAATGGTGCCCGCGGTGTAAGCGATGCCGCCGCAGAACAACCAGGCCAACGTCGCCAAATCAATTTGCTGCAGCAATGGCCTGATCGCAAACAATACCAACCAACCCATGGCGATGTAGGTCAGCGTGGAAAGTCCCTTGAATCGGCCGGTGAAAAACAGTTTGAACACCACGCCGATGACAGCAAGAGTCCAGATTGCCGCGAACATCCACCAGCCGCCGTGCTCGCGCAGGCCGATCAGCGTGAACGGTGTGTAGGTGCCGGCGATCAACACGAAAATGGCGCAGTGATCGAACACTTTCAGCCGCGCTTTGACGGACTGGTGCGGAATCGCGTGGTAAAGGGTGGACGCAACATAGAGCAACAGCAGCGAAACACCGAAGACGATGGCGCTGCCCAGTTGCCACGCGTTGCCCCACAGCGCAGCCAACGTGATCAGGACCGCGCCAGCGCCGAGGCTGGCCACGGCGCCCAGCCCGTGGGTCAACGCGCTCCATAGCTCTTCGCGGAAACTGTGCGGTTCATGGACCAGGTCAGCGACGATAGGCACGTGCGACTCCACTTGCGAGGAAGCGCGGAGAGGCTGACGCAATTGTGCGAAGCACGCAAGTGTTAAGCAGATGTAGGAGCGGCGTCAGCCGCGATTCCCAACGCTGCCGCAGCGATTGGATTTCGTGGCTGACGCCGCTTTCCGGCCCACTTCGATCAGGCAGCGCGCGAGGAGCGCTTGCGGTCGTTCTCGGTCAAGTAGCGCTTACGCAGTCGGATGGCACGCGGCGTCACTTCCACCAGCTCATCGTCTTCTATGAACTCCAGCGCTTGCTCCAGCGACATTTTTACTGCCGGCGTGAGCATCAACATATCGTCCTTGCCGGCTGCACGAAAGTTGGTCAATTGCTTGGCGCGCAACGCGTTGACCGTGAGGTCGTTGTCTTTGGCGTGGATGCCGACGATCTGGCCTTCGTAGATTTCCTGGCCGGGTTCGATCAACAAGCGACCGCGTTCCTGCATGGCATACTGCGCATACGCGGGCGAGGGGCCTTGACCGTTGGAAATCATGACGCCGTTCTGGCGCGTGCCGATGGCGCCTTCGGTCTTCGGACCGTAATGGTCGAAGACGTGGAACAGCAGACCAGTGCCCGCAGTCACCGTGCGAAACTCGGTCTGGAAGCCGATCAGCCCGCGCGCCGGAATCATGTACTCCAGACGCACGCGTCCGCGGCCATCGGGTTCCATGTTGCGCAACTGCGCTTTACGCTCGCCCAGACGCTGCATCACTGCACCCTGGTATGGCTCTTCCAGATCGCAGACCAGCTGTTCGAACGGCTCCATCTGCTGGCCGTCGATTACCTTGATGATCACTTCCGGGCGTGACACAGCCAGTTCATAACCTTCGCGGCGCATGTTTTCGATCAGGATCGACAAGTGCAATTCGCCGCGGCCGGAAACTTTGAACTTTTCGGCTTCTTCTGTTTCTTCCACTTTGAGCGCCACGTTGTGCATCAGTTCGCGCATCAGCCGGTCACGCAGCTGGCGACTGGTCAGGAACTTGCCGCCGCTTTCTTCCTTGCGGCCAGCGAACGGCGAGTTGTTGACCTGGAACGTCATGCTGATCGTGGGTTCGTCGACAGTAAGCGGCGGCAGCGCCTCAGGCGTGTCCAGCGCACAGATCGTGTCGGAGATGCCCAGCGGCTCGATGCCGTTGATCGCGATGATGTCGCCGGCCTGTGCCTCTGGCACCTCCCGTCGCTCCAGGCCCATGAAGCCGAGCACCTGCAGCACACGCCCGTTACGCTTGACGCCTTCGCGATCGACAATGCTGACCTGCGAGTTGGTCTTGATGCGGCCGCGCTGGATGCGTCCGATGCCGATCAGGCCGACATAGCTGCTGTAATCGAGCTGACTGATGAGCATCTGGAACGGGCCTTCGGGGTCGACTTTAGGCGCTTCGACATTCTTGATGATCGACTCGAACAACGGGTCCATGTTGCCTTCGCGCACGTCCGGATTGAGACCGGCGTAGCCGTGCAGCGCCGAGGCGTAGACCACGGGGAAGTCGAGCTGCTCTTCGGTGGCTCCGAGACGGTCGAACAGGTCAAACGTCGCGTTCAACACCCAGTCCGGTCGCGCTCCGGGGCGGTCAACTTTGTTAACCACTACGATTGGCTTGAAGCCCATCTGGAAGGCTTTTTGCGTGACAAACCGGGTTTGCGGCATTGGGCCGTCGAAGGCGTCGACCAGGATCAGCACCGAGTCGACCATCGACAACACGCGCTCGACTTCACCGCCGAAGTCGGCATGTCCGGGCGTGTCGACGATGTTGATGCGGTAATCGCGCCAGGTGATCGCCGTGTTCTTGGCCAGAATGGTGATGCCGCGCTCTTTCTCGATGTCGTTGGAATCCATCACACGATCGGCAATCACCTGGCGTTCGCCGAGGGTGCCGGACTGTCGGAGCAGACAGTCGACGAGGGTGGTCTTGCCGTGATCGACGTGGGCGACAATGGCGATGTTGCGTAGATTCTGAATGGACATGACGAAGACCGCGTGCGTTGACCGCCGCGTTGGTTGCCGGAAGGAAAGGGCGCGGAGTATAGCCCAACAGCGTTAGAGCTTTGTGCTTATTGGTAACAGAGTCGAATTCTGCTTTCACCCGGCGTTGGGCTGGGCTAGATTGCGCATTCCCTTTCAGCCATCTCCCCCCATGCCCAAATCTGCTCACAGCTGGCGCCATCACCTGCGCTACCGGCTGGAAAATACCCTCGCCAAGGGTGCCATCGCGATTATCGGCTGGCTGGCGCTGATCTCGCTTGCGATTGTTGGCATGGCCACGCTGGTATTGGTGTTG
>JANMSL010000009.1:0-1637 GCA_031389245.1 Lysobacterales bacterium
TAGGGAGGACGGAATGGTCAGCGATACGCGCGTGCGGCACAAGAGCGCCGCGCCAATCATGCGCCTTCGCTCAATTAGGGGGTCCGAATAAGTCACCACTTCGTCTTCGCTGTACAGCTTATCGTTTGCCACACCCCAAAAAACCTGCGGTTTTTCGCCCCCTGACTCAGGGGGCTATCCAGACTCCGAACTTATTCAGAGGTTCCCCAGGTGCGGCCAGTCGCCTGCCAAGTTCGGCGATCAGCTCATCCAGTGCCTGTTCCTGCCGGATCAACAAGCACTCTGCCTGCTGCGCATCGATGCGCTCGAAATACAAGTCATCGCCCGGCCGTCGCTGCGCCAGGTAGGGCAGATCAACGGCCGCAACTTGCGCGATACGCGGATAGCCACCCGTAGTTGGGTGTTCTGCCATCAGCACAATGGGATCACCGCCGGGGGGCAATTGCATCGTGCCGAAATCGACGGCTTCCGACACCAACTCAAGCGGCTTGCTGAGTTCCAGTGTGGCGCCCTGCAAGCGAAATCCGACTCGATTGGAGTCTGCGCCGATACGAAAGCGGGTGCCATACAGTGCCCTCCGCGCCGCAGCGTCGAGCGCGTCGAAGTGAACGCCTGGCACCACCCGCAGCGGTCGTTGCTGCGCTTCGAACCAGTGTGTGGGTGCCAACGACCAGGCTGGCCAACTCAGACCCGGCTTCTCCAACCATTGCGGTGTGGGCGCAGCGGCAATTTCAAATCGTTCACCAGCGCGCAAGGCGCTGCCGATGCCCGCATTCAAATCGACACTGGCACTGCCCAACCAGTGCTGCGCGCGCATGCCCCCGGCGATGGCCAAATAGCTGCGCGCACCCTGGCGCATACCGGCGAGCTTGAGCGTCGCTCCAGCCGGAACGTGCAGAGGTCGCCAAAGCGGTAGCTGTGTAGTGTCGACGCGGGCATCGATGGGGGCCCCAGTCAGGGCGACAACGCAGTCGCAATCGAATTGCAGCACCGGTCCAAGCACCGTCAGTTCCAGTGCCGCAGCGGTCGCTGCATTGCCGACCAGTGCATTGGCCAAGCGCAGCGCAGGGCGATCCATCGCACCACTGGGCGCGACACCGAGTCGCGCCTGTGCCTCGCGGCCGCTGTCTTGCACGGTGCTGAGCAAACCCGCCTTGATGACGCGCAGAGTCATGCAACCAATACCTGCTGCCCAATGTCGAACTGTGCCGCGCTGATGACGCGAAAGCGCACGCCATCACCCGGCGCCAGCAGGCACGGCGCCGGTGCTGACGGGTTGAACAGTTGCAGTGGCGTGCGCCCGATCAAATGCCATCCGCCCGGCAACTCGCCCGGATAGATGCCGGTCTGCGCGCCACCCATCGCCACCGATCCGGCCGGCACACGGAGCCGTGGCTGCGCACGCCGAGGCAGATGCAGTTGTGCTGGCAAGCCCAACAGATAAGGGAACCCGGGCGCAAATCCGAGCATCGCCACACGATAGTCAGCGCCGGCATGCAACGCGACCAATTCGGCCGCGGTCATTCCCATATTGTCAGCAACCGTTTTCGATCCCGGAATTATGCCGGTACTTTTCGTCGTCTGCAATATTGGCCTTTCCATGTATATGTTTTTGGTCGGCACGGAAATTAATCTTA
>JANMSL010000028.1:0-2312 GCA_031389245.1 Lysobacterales bacterium
CCAATCATGAACATGCATCCGCAAGGTGGGGTAGCGAATCGTGATCAACGGCCCAACGTCGGCGTGGACGCGTTGGGCGTCATTAAGAATCTCACGTGGCGCAAGCGTGATTTCCCACCGTGCCGCACTGCTGTACTCGAGTAAATGCCAGGCAATGATGTCACCCTGATGTATCTATTGTGTGAAAGGGCTTGACTTTGCCGTTACGTCAAACTGCACGCTCTGGGCTCCACAACTGCAACAGGAGCCTACCGTGCTGAAGATTTATGGCGTACCAATCTCTGTTCACACCCGCAAAGTCATCGTCGTCGCCCTCGCGAAGGGACTACCGTACGAGGTCGTCCCGGTGGTGCCCGTCATTCCGGGCAACCCTCCGCCCAATTGGCACCAGCTAAGCCCAACCGGACTAATACCTGCGCTTACCGACGGCGATTTCACCCTCGCCGACTCGGCTGCGATCTGCGCCTACCTTGAGCGCCTGCACCCCGATCATCCAGTGCACCCCCTGTCTCCCCGCGACTACGCGTTGGCGTTGTTTTTGGAGCAATACGCAGGAACTCTCTTTAGCAACGTGGTGCACCCGCTGTTCCACGAGGTCTTCGTCCATCCGAAGATCCACAACGTGCCCACGGACCAAAGTAGGATCGACGCCGTGCTGGCCAAGGCGGTGCCCGAGACCTTTGACTATCTGGACAGTGTTGCCGGGGGGGATTTCCTGGTTGGAAATGTCATGTCGGTCGCCGACATCGCCGTGGCTTCCAATCTGATTACCTATCAATACATCGGCTTCGACCTGTATCGGGCCCGCTTCCCGCGCCTGGCGGCGCTCTTTGACCGCGTCGTCCGGCAGCCGGCCATGCGTGAGGCAATACGGCGCGAGCAGGCCGTTGTCGACTCGATGGGCTTGCGCAAGGACTTCCTGAGCGCGGTGTTGGCGTAGGAAATCAGTTGATCCGGGGGCGGCATGTTCAGAATCGGAGACTTTTCGAGGATCGCGCGGGTCTCTGCGCGTTTGCTGCGTTTTTACGACGAGATCGGGCTGTTCACGCCTGCGCATGCCGACCCCCAAACAGGTTATCGCTACTACACGGTCACGCAACTGGCGCAGTTGAACCGCATTCTCGTTCTGAAAGACTTGGGGTTCAATCTCGACCAAGTGCGCGACGTTTTGAGTTCCAACGTCGGCACTGCCGAGCTACGCAATATGCTGCTCCTGCGCCGAAACGACGTGGAGCTGACGCTCGCCGCCGAGTCGCATCGCTTGCGTCACATAGAGACGCGCATTGCGCAGCTCGAATCGGACGGCGCGCTGTCCGCCGAAGACGTGGTCGTCCGCGCCGAACCGGCGCGCCGGTTCCTTTCGCTTAGACGCACCGTGCCTTCATTCAGCGCGGGGCGTAAGCTCATTGTCGAGTTGCGCAATCATGCGCAGCAGTTCTTGCCAAAGCGGTGCCCACACACGCTGATCGTTATAGCGCATTCCCCACAGTTCGAGCAGGATGAACTCGATGTCGAGTTCGGCTACGCAATTGACGACGACGAACTCAAAATCAACGTCCCGGCGGGTGCAATCGTAGAGCTGCGCGAGCTTGAAGCCATCGAACGCATGGCAGTGTGCGTCAGGGTTGGCCTCCCGGAGGACGCGCACCTCGTCACCGCCAAGATCGGCCGCTTTCTCGAGGCAAGCGGCGACATACTGGCAGGGCCGAGCCGCGAGCTTTTTCTCCAGGCACCTGACCTCGATCGTATGCACGAAGCTGTGATTGAAATGCAGTTTCCAGTTCGCTCTCACGCCTCCGATGAAATACTGTCTCAATATGAATCGCGGTGATCGGTCAACATGAGAGGGCCGCAACCGATGACGCCCAACCACTCGATGCAGCCGACCGCTGGAAGCGGCGGCTGATCGGCACGTTAGGCAACACTGAGCAAGTGCAATGCTCATCGCGGCGCTGTTGATCGGCATACTCATCGTCGCGCAAGGAATTCTAGGCCTTGCGACACCCAATCTCTTTGTCGCGCTGGTTCGGGCCTTTCAGGAGGCTCCCGTCATTTATGCCGCTGCAGTCGTTCGCTTCGTGTTCGGCGCCGTGCTGTTCTTCGCCGCGCCTGCCTCGCGCGTACCTCTGGCTCTGCGCGGTCTCGGCGCGCTCATTGCGTTGGGTGGCCTGCTCACGCCCTTTGTCGGCGTTTCGTTTGCTCGCATGGTTCTTGGTTGGTGGTCGGAGGGCAGCGCTACGGTTGTTCGCACCTGGTCGCCGCGTCGCCTCTGTTAAGAAACACACCTCAAGTGCTTGATCCAGCGAGGGTTT
>JANMSL010000045.1:0-1767 GCA_031389245.1 Lysobacterales bacterium
CTCGTCGCGCACCGAACGCAGGAACTGCAACGGATCGGAAATGCGCCAACGCGCTGTGGTATCGACCAGCACGAACTCGCGGCCCAACGTCGGCACCTGGCTGACATCGCCATCCCAGGGCAGTACGCGCTTGTCGAAACGTCGTACGTCCTGGATGAAAGGTTTTTTCCAGTGCAGGCCGGGGTCGGTGATCACTACGCCCACCGGTTCGCCAAACTGCACCAGGATCGCCTGCTCGGCCTGATCGACTACAAACAGCGCATTGCGCAAAAGCAGCAGCACAAGCGCGGACACCACCAGCAATATTGTAGTGCGCATGATCAGCGAGCCTCCTCGGTAACAACAGTGGGCGTGGCCTGGTGCATATTGAGCAACGGAATCGGGCCGGTCTGGCCATTCTGGATCACGTACACGGCGCCGACCTTGGGCAGCACCTGATTCAAGGTTTCCAGATACATGCGCGTGCGCGTGACCTCGGGCGAGGCGCGATATTCGGCGAGGATCGAGCTGAACCGCACGGTTTCGCCCCTGGCCTGATTGACGCGTTCGATCGCATAACCCTCGGCCTCGGCGATCAGGCGATTGGCCTCGCCTTTGGCGCGCGGAATTTCCTGGTTGGCCTGTTTGGTCGCCTCATTGATCATCCGCTCGCGCTCCTGGCGCGATTCATTGACTTCATTGAACGCGGGTTGCACGGCGGCCGGTGGCACCACGTCCTGCAACTCCACAGTGACGACGCGGATGCCGTTGTCGTACTTCTCCATGGCCTCCTGAATTTCATCGCGCACACTGTTGGAAATCTCCACTCGCGCCGTGGTCAGCACATCACTGCCCAACCGATTGCCCACCGCCCGACGCATCACCGATTCGGAAATATCCCGCAGCGTGCCTTCGGGATTGCGCTGGTGGTAGAGAAACTTCATCGGATCCGCGATGCGGTACTGCACCACCCACTCCACATCGATGATATTCAGATCGCCCGAAAGCATCAGCGACTCATCAGGATGGTCCTCTTGCGAATATTCGGTGCGATCGCCCTCTACATTTTGTGTGCGAAAACCGAACTCCTGCTTGAGCACGCGCTCGGTTTTCACCAGCTGGACCTTGTCGACACCAAACGGAAGTTTGAAGTGCAGGCCAGGGTCGGCGGTGGCGATGACCGCGCCGAAACGCTTGACCACGGCACGCTCCTCCGGCTGCACCGTGTAGAAACTGCTCAGCGTTCCCCACAGCAGGATCAACGCCACGATGCCCAGGCCAATCAGCCCAAGTGGCAAGTCCGGGCGCGCACCGCCGGGTCCAGAACGTCGCGGCGGACTGTCACTGCCATTGCCTCCACGCACTACTTTGAACAAGGCCGCCAGCTGTTCGTTGGGTCTGCTCATCTTGTTGCTCCCGAAGTGTAGACGCGACCGCGCGTCCGGATTGACCGGCGCAGCATAACAAGGTGCGGGTCCGACGACGCATTGTTTGCGCACTGGCCGGAGCACGGCAAATTTGCGCGCCGACGCATCCGCCCAGCTGGATGCTCAGCTCGGTCGCCACCTGTTGTCGTTGTGGGTCGACGTTGGTGGAATGGACATCGCCATTGCCGTCAAGCTCAACAGTCTGCCCCGCCTGTTTACACCCAGCTTGCTGCGTAGTCGGCGCAAATGCTAGTTCGCGTCCAACCCCGGCAGTACCTGCACCCGAATCGAACTCGGATGGGTCGAAGAGCGGTGGATACGATGGTTGGCCTTGACGTAGTCGGCGGCGGTGGCCGCAAAG
>JANMSL010000046.1:0-3570 GCA_031389245.1 Lysobacterales bacterium
CCGAGCAAGCCGCGTTCGACAAGACAGCGCTGGCCATCAACGAAGATCGCGCCAAATTCCTGGCCGGTTTTTTCAAGGATTTTTTCGGGGTCGGGATGATCTCGCAGCTGGTTAGCGACGAACTGTTGGAGTGGGCGCGCAGCGTGGCCATGCAGGCCGGTCTCAAGGCCACACTCGAATGCGTGAAATCATTTTCGTCGACCGATTTTCGCGGTGATCTTGCAGCGTTCAAAGTACCGACGCTGATCATCCACGGCACCGAAGACAAGACCGTTCCCATCGACGCCTCAGCCCGTGTGGCGGTGCAGGGCATCGCGCAATGTGAGTTGATCGAATACGACGGCGCGCCGCATGGTTTGTTTGCCACGCACAAAGAGCGGCTGACCAAGGATCTGCTGGATTTCATCGGTTGACTCGCGCGCTCTGGGTTGCCGCAACCCATGAGCTCAGAAGCGACGCTGCGCCATGATGTGATGGGCTTCGCGCTATCACACTACTGTCACCATCCTGAAATAGGGTGGCGGGCATGAATATCCTCATGCTGTCGGATGTTTACTTCCCGCGGGTCAACGGGGTCTCCACGTCGATCCGCACCTTCGCCGAGGTGCTCACGCGCCAAGGCCACCGCGTCACCATCGTTGCACCCGACTACGGCGCGAGCAGCGGCCAGGTCGAATCCGATGCGGCGGCCCCGTACGAAGTGTTGCGTCTTCCGGCGCGGGTTATTTTTTTCGATCCGGAAGATCGACTGATCCGCGCGTCCGCTTTACGCACGCAGTTAACGCAGCTGGCAGCGCGGCACTGGGACGTGATCCATATCCATACACCGTTTCGCGCGCACCAACTGGGCGTGCGTCTGGCGAAGCTCTCAGGACGACCGACGGTAGAGACCTATCATACGTATTTCGAGGAATACGTAGGCCACTATCTGCCGTGGTTGCCCAAGACGCTGTCGCGCCTGTTCGCACGCCGCGCTTCGCGCTATCTGTGTCACGGCGTCGATCATCTGATCGTGCCCAGTGAGCAGATGGTGCAGGTGCTCGATCGCTATGGCGTGCGCACGCCTTCGACGGTGCTGCCCACAGGAATCGACTTGACCGAGTTCGTTGGCGGCGATGGTGTTCGCTTTCGGCGGCAGCATGACATTTCGTTGACGCAGCCGATTCTGGTGACAGTGAGCCGACTGGCGATGGAAAAGAACATTGCCTTTCTACTTCAAGTTGTCGCACGATTGATCCAGGAATTTCCGACTCTGCTGTTTGTGGTCGCCGGCGAGGGACCGGATGCACCAAGGTTGAAACGACTCACGGCAAGTTTGGGCCTGCATCGACACGTGAAGTTCTTTGGCAATCTGGACCGGCGCACTGCATTGCTTGATTGCTACCGCGCCGGTGACGTTTTCGTGTTTGCCTCACCCACCGAAACCCAGGGGCTGGTGTTGACTGAAGCCATGGCGCTGGGTGTTCCGATCGTATCGACTGCGGTCATGGGCACCGCCACCGTGCTGCGCGACGCACGCAGTGCGCGGGTAAGCGCAGAGGACGCCGAAGCGTTCGCCGGACACGTCGCGCACTTGCTACGCACGCCCGAAGATCGCGCAGCGCATTCGGCAGCCGGGCGCGGCGATGCCATGGCCTGGAGCACAGATGCGCTGATGCATCGCGTAGTGACTCTGTACGCGCAGCTTGGGCGCTGCGATGAAAATGCACCTACCGGCGATCCTGTTGTCGGATAAACCCGGCAGATCCAGCAGCGTGCCCGTAGGAGCGGACCCGGCCGCGAATGACGTTGCCGAACGCCCACCGCGTGCAGAAGATTGTCGTGCCAGCCCACCACGAGTATCAATCTCATTATCATCTGCGAAGAAGACAGATTGACGCCGCAATTGCAGCGGCGTAGTCTGCGATCGTTCGTCCCGGGGGACGAACGGTATGCGGTGTTGGGATTAGGGACTATTGGCGGCGTACAAGTTGATTTCTGCTGCTGATGCCCGGAGCCCTACGCCCGGTTTAAGGTGAAGTCCTTGACCACTATTGGAGCGTGCCCCGTGAACGAATCCCAGCCCCTGGCCTGTCTCTGCGCCTTTGGCGTTGTGCACCACGCCAACGCCCGCATGAAAGCGCACTGTCGCCCACACTGGCGACTGATACCACCGCGTATTCAAACTCAAGCGTAAGCCATCGATCGCAGTGTCGTTGCGGCGTCGTGGCTGAGTGTTGGCCGCGGCGCGGCGCTGTCACCGCGAACGCGAAGTATCTCCGTGAAACTCTAGGAGTTCGACCATGATACGAACCCGCTTAACTGAGGGCGCGCTGCGCCCATTCGCGACTTGCCTGGCGTCGATTGTATTTACCGCATTGATAACTTGCGCAATACCCGCCCGCGCCGAAGTTTGCTGGGATTACACCGATCTGCAACCGGCCAAAGTGCCATTGAAATGCGTACAGATGGGCAACCCGGCACTGTCATGCTCGTGGAATCCGAGCTGCAATCTCGATTCGAATCCCAGCGACTGCTGCATGACGGTGCCAGCCAACCCGGGGGTTACCCAAACCGTCGGCGAAATGCATGTCACCTGGCACAACTGCCTGGGTAATTTCCTGCCGGCCAACGCGATCCCGCCACCGCCCAATCGCGGCCTGCGCTGGTTTGGATTCCATCGTCAGTTCGAATCGGACTTCAACGTCTATCGAGAGACGCTTGGGCTCGACAAAATCGATTCGCTGGAATGGTGCCCGGGCATGAACATGCCCTATGGACACTTCGGTGCCGAGTTGCTGCCGAACGTTCATCCGCTGGGCTGCGGCACGGGTGACAATCGGCCCAACAATGTTGACTGCGATGGCTGCGAATCGTTTCGCCGTTGTCTGTACCTCAATGGTGCCGGTCCAGTGACCTGCCCCGCGCCGGCATCGCCGGTGTGCGCGGTCACCACGCCGGCTGGCACCGTGTCATTTCCGTACACGTCACTGGACCAGTTCAAAAACGCCGACGAGATTGCCACGATTCTCGACGCCTATTTTCATGGCGATATGCATGGTGCGGTTGCGGACGCAGACGGCGGCGGTTACAACGCTGATTGCGCAGACCCAAGCTGTTCACCGCGCGACCCGATGTTCTGGCGATTGCACAAGGCACTCGACGATGTCATGCGCGCCTGGCAAAACCTCAAGGCAGTAGACGTGACCCTGGTGATTGATCGCTCCGGCAGCATGTCGGCGGCATCGGGCACCGGCGTGGGCACGCGCCTGCAGAACGCCGTCGAAGCGGCGGACATGTTTGCCGATTTGCTCGAGGATGGCCGCGCCGACGGCGCCACCAATCGCATCGGTATCGTCTCCTATTCCAACAACGCGTCCAATGCCGCGTTGAACATGCCGCTGCAGAATGTCACCTCCACGCTGCGCAATGCCAATGGCCCATTCGCCAACACGCTGGCGGCGCTCTCGCCCAACGGTGGTACCTCGATTGGCAGCGGTGTCGTTGGCGCAATCAATCAGCTGTGCCCCGGCGGCTCCTGTGCAACCCATGTTCCGGCCGCAGGCGAGAATGAGCGCAAGGCCATTTTGC
>JANMSL010000052.1:0-3983 GCA_031389245.1 Lysobacterales bacterium
GTCGCGGCCTGCGCCGCGCCGATGAATGTGGCCAGCAGCAACACCAGGGCAGTGCGTAGGACGGGTCGGGCCATGGTGGTGCCTGCTGGATTGATGAGCGCGCAGTGTACGCGCTGGAAACCAGGAAGACCGGCGTTGGCACTGCTCTGGACCCATACATTGCTGCGCCGTTCACACATCATCTCGCGGCTCATCGCAGCGCGCAGCGGCGACCCAGCCACCGCCAGCCAGTGCCCGGTGCCTACTTCCGCGTCCTGCATGGCATGGCGTGGCTTGACGAATGTCCCCTTTTCCGCGGATTTACGCAAGGTGAGTGAACACCGATCGGGGACTCGCCCGCGATCATCGAACTGGGAGCTCAGCCATGGATTTTCGCAATCGCCTGTATGTCGCCGCGACGTTGATGTTGATGCCGATTCTGGCCGGGGCCGGCGATGGCGATCTCGATCCGGGCTTCAGCGCCGATGGCAAGGTGTGGCACGACTGGCCAGCCAATCTGGTGCAAGTGGAGACAACCGCCGTTCTGGCACTCGCCGATGGCAGCGTGGTCACCGCAGGCTGGGCCGACAACGGAAACAACAATCGTGATTTTGCGATCGCCAAGTTCACCAGCGGTGGTGTACTCGACGCCGGCTTCGGCAATGCCGGCTCGTTGATCGTGCCCTTCGATGTGGTTGCCGGTGGCGATGACCGTGCGTTCGGCATATTCCAAGTGGCCGGTAACAAACTGCTGGTGGTTGGATCCGCCGATGTCGGCGCGCCTGTCTATCGGCGCCCTGCGCTGCTGCGTCTCACATCAAGCGGGCAACCCGATGCCACGTTCGGCGCCGGTGGCAAGCGTGTCGTCGCCACACAGCCGCTGAGCCCCGGGGCATCGATGAACTTCAAAGTTGCCAAGCGTGCACCCGATGGCAAAATGCTGATTGCGGGCTACTGCCAAAACTGCGGTTTCGGCGGTCCGCCCGATTTCGTCGCACTGCGCTTGTTGCCCGAGGGTGATGTCGATGCGGCATTCGGTAACGCCGGCTGGGTTAACTTCGGCCGGTTCGACGCCAACAACTTGTGGCTCAATGAACAGGTCAATGACATCGCCATCGACGACATGGGCCGCGTCGTGCTTGCCGGTACCAGCACACTCGACAGCGACCCCAACGAGCAGGTGCACCCGCTGCTGGTGCGCTTCACCGCGGCTGGACAGCTCGACACCACATTCAATACCACCGGCTTTTTCGAAATCGATTTACTAGGCAGTTGGGGCGCCTCCGCCATCGCGTTGGACAGCGTCACGCAGGGGTCGATCATTGCATTGAATCTGGTCAATCCGGGCGCCGCCACTCCGGCAGCCGTGCTGATGCGGTTATCCAGCAGCGGTGCGGTGAATTCGTCCTTTGGGGTCAACGGCCAGCTTGACCTGACCCGCGAAGAAGGCACCCACATCGATGCATTGGTTATTCGCGCCGATCGCCGCATCATGGCCGCAGGCTGGATCAATCCGAACGGCACCGGACAGCGCGACTTTTTTCTGGCACGCAGCCTCGCCGCCGGCGATCTGGACAACAGCTTCGACGGCAACGGCGTGCAACGTGTCGCCTTCGATATCGTCACCAACGCCTTCGACCAGGCCAATGCCATGACACTATCCAACGAGCGCGCCGTGGTTGCCGGAACGATCCACGCGCCACATACCAATGTGCGCTTCGCCACCGGTGTCCTGCGACTGCAGTCGTCGCTTCTCTTCGAGAATGGTTTCGAATGAAGCTTTCAGCGATGGACATACTGCCCTGAGTTTCGCAGCGGGAAGGGATCGAGCGAGACGGGGTGACGTCTTGCCTTTTGCTCACGACCCCCGCTGCAAGCTTGCCCAAAAACGACGCAAAACGCTTTGCAAAGCGCAAGGCTTGACCCTGTTGCTCCGTCCGGTTCTTCCCTAATCGAGCGACCGCCTATTCGAAGCCATCGGCAAACAGTTCGATTGGCAGCACGGCGACAAAGACATCCCTGGCCTTGTTGCTGTCGATCAGACCATCGATCAGGTTGATTCCGGTACTCGACAACAGCGCGATTTGTCCGTCGTCACTCAATTGGGTTCCTGATCCGCTGGCAGTGGTTGTCGCCGATTCGGGCGTTCGCGACAGGAGCGTCGGGGCCGAGTCGACATTATCCCAGAGAAAGACGTCGAAGCTGCCAAAGGGGTCGATGAGGCCGGCGATGATGTTGGTCGCCGCTGTACCAAACAGGATACGGCGACCATCGGCACTGATGGCATTCGCGAACGAAGCCTGGTTTGCAGTGGTGCCGGTACCGGTGGCAGCCGAAATCAGTGTGGTAACTGCGTTGCTGCGATCGAATAGGAAGACGTCCCTCGCAGAATTGGTATCGGCGCCTGCGGGCACAATGTTGGTGGCCGTGCTGTCGAACAGTATCCAACGCCCGTCTGCGCTGACCCCTGTGCCTTCGGAATTGTGGTTTGGCGTATCTGTCGACCCAACATTGCTGCGAGACACCAGCGTCATGATCGCACTCTGGCGATCGAGCAGGAACACGTCATACGCCCAGTTCAAGTCGGTTACGCCATCGACCAGGTTGGTAGCACGACTGTCCAACAATACCCAACGCCCATCTGGACTGATGGCTATCGGATAAGTGTGATCATCGGCAGCGAGTGTCGCCATGCCAGACGCGCTGGACAGGAGCGTCGTCGTCGCGGTGACATGGTCGAAAAGGAACGCGTCAAGCGCTCCGTTGTTGTCAGTGGCATTGGTCAGCGCCGCGTCCGCGGATTGGAACAGAATCCAACGTCCATCGGGGGTTAGGGCAACCGGAACGGAGGACTGGCTGGGTGTCTGGTTGGGCGCAAAAAACGACCGCGAGACCAGCGTATTGCTCTGCGTGTCGTGGTCGTAAAGATAAACGTCCTCTCGTTGATTAGTGTCATTGACCGTAGCATCCAGGTTGTAAGCCATGCTCTCAAGCACCACCCAACGTCCGTCCGCACTGATGGCTCTGGGCAGAGAAGAACCCTCAGCTGTCTGGCTGGCTGAGGCAGCTGAGTGCGACATCAGCGTCGTGGTCTGGGTTTCGCGATCAAACAAAAAAGCATCTGCGTTGAAATTGCTGTCGACCAGACCGCTCATAACATTGGTTGCGTCGCTGAAGTAGGTGATCCAACGGCCGTCGTCGCTGATCGAAGTTCCAACGGAAATACCATTGGACGTGGTAGTTGGCGATCCCAGCGCCCGTGACACCAGGATCTGCGTTCCCAGCGTGCGATCAAACAGGAACACGTCTTCAACATCATTGCTGTCGGCCATGCCCTCAATCACATTGGTCGACAGGCTTGTGTAGACAACCCAGCGCCCGTCCCGGCTCATGACCTTGGTCGATGACTCACGATTTCCGGTCATGCGGATGTCGGCAAACGCACGCGATGCCAGAGTGTTGCTGCCATTGCTGCGATCAAATAGGAACACATCGCTGCTGTCATTTGCGTCGGTAAGGCTGCCGATCAGATCGGTGGCTTCGCTGTCGAGCGTCACCGCGTTTCCGTTGGCGCTGACGCTCGCCACCGTGCTCGCAGCGTTTGCTGTGGTGGTTGCAGAGCCGAATGACCGCGACAACAGGATTGCGGTCGAGTTGCTTCGATCGAAAAGTACAGCGTCCTGGGCACCGTTGGCGTCGACTACACCCGCCACGAGGTTGGTGCCCATGGACGCCAGTACGATGGACTGACCATCCGCGCTGATCGCCTTGGCTCTGGAGTGGCCATTTGCAGTATTCGACGGGTTACTGGAGTCTCTCGAAATCAAGGCCGTCTGCTGGCTCACACGATTGAACACGAACACATCGTAGGCGCTGTTGGTATCAGTCACCGTGTTGATCAGATTGTTCGCTGCGCTGTCGAACAGTACCCATTCGCCGTTGGCGCTAAGTCCGATGGGTGCAGAAATACTGTTGCCCGTGGTGCCGGGCGCCGTCGACGCGCG
>JANMSL010000058.1:0-2563 GCA_031389245.1 Lysobacterales bacterium
CAAGCGCAATTTGATGGTGTTCCTGCGTCCGGTCATTCTGCGCGATGCCGACGCCGAGAACACGATCTCGCAGGAGAAGTACAACTTCCTGCGCGCAGAACAACTGCAGGTGCGCGAGCGCCGCGGCAATCTGGTGCGCGACGAAGACCAACCGCTGTTGCCGGTCGTCCCGGTGCGGCCCGCTGGCGACGCTGCACAGTCCGATTCAGCCCAGTCCGATGCACCGCAGGCGCCATGAACGAAGCTGCCCGCGTACTGCCGTCGCGGCCGAGTTTCGCCTTTGCGCGCAAGAACGGCGCCACCTTGCTCGGCTGGAATGACGGCGTCGCCGAGATCGCGCATCGCCCCGACGTCAAGCCCGAGGCATTGATCGAACTGCGCCGCTACTGCGGCGCCAAGATTACGCTGAAGCCCTACACCGCAGCCGAGTTCGAACGACTGTTGCGCGATCTGTACGAGGGCGGCGGTGATGCGCGGCAGATGGTCGCCGATATGGACGGCCGCGTCGATCTGCACGCGCTCGCCGACGAACTGCCGGAACCCGAAGACCTGGCCGAGAGCGATGACGACGCGTTGATCATCCGATTGCTCAATGCGTTGCTCACCGAGGCGATCCGCGAGAATGCTTCGGACATTCACATCGAGCCTTTCGAGAGCCGGCTGGTGGTGCGCTTTCGTGTCGATGGCGTGCTGCACGAAGTGCTGACACCGCAGAAGGCCGCAGCCGCGCCGATCGTGTCGCGCATCAAGGTGATGGCCAAACTTGATATTGCCGAAAAACGCCTGCCGCAGGACGGCCGCATTGCGTTGCGTATTGCCGGGCGGCCGGTGGATGTGCGTGTCTCGACCATTCCGGCCGGTTATGGCGAACGCGTTGTGTTACGCCTGCTGGACAAGCAAGCCAAACGACTGGATCTGGCCAAGCTCGGCATGGCGCCGGAGATGCTCGAATCTGTCAACGAAATCATCCATCGTCCACATGGCATTTTGTTGGTCACCGGCCCGACCGGATCGGGCAAGACCACGACGCTGTATGCGGCACTGACGCGACTGAACGACACCAGCCGCAACATTCTGACCGTCGAAGACCCGATTGAATATTTTCTTGATGGCATCGGTCAGACCCAGGTCAATAGCAAGGTCGATATGACCTTCGCGCGCGGCCTGCGCGCCATTCTGCGGCAGGATCCCGACGTGGTGATGGTCGGCGAAATTCGCGATCTGGAAACCGCGCAGATTGCCGTGCAGGCATCGCTGACCGGACACCTGGTGTTGTCGACGCTGCACACCAACTCCGCGGTTGGCGCAGTCACCCGTCTGCGCGATATGGGCGTCGAACCCTTCCTGCTGTCGTCATCGCTGATTGGCGTGTTGGCGCAACGTCTGGTGCGCCAGCTCGATCCGGCATTGAGCGAATCCTATGCAGCGAGCGACGCCGAACTTGCCGCCTTCGGCCTCAGCGCTCCCGGCGGCGCGCGCCCCGAATTGCAGCGTCCGCGCGCCGGGCTCACCGGAAAATTTGCCGGCTACAAAGGCCGCAGTGGTATCTACGAACTGGTGCAAGTGGATGAATCCATGCGCCGCCTGATCCACGACGGAGCGGCCGAAGCCGACCTGGAAAAACTCGCACGCACACGCACCACTTCTATTGCCCAGGACGGTTGGCTCAAATGCCTGGCTGGCACTACGTCGACGGAAGAAGTGTTGCGCGTGGTACGTGAGGATTGAGTACTAAGGAACCGCTGAACAAGTCCGATTCAGCCCGCACGATCCGCTTGGTTGCGCCGCCGCCGTTTCGGATCGCCGTCAGTCGGTGCCACTTCTGTTCTGGATTTTCCAGAAGCCCTGCTTTGCAAATGCACGCGCAGCCATTCGCGTTGGCGGTACATGAGCCACACACCGACGATCCCGATTACGCCCAAGAACAACGTAGTGCCGTTGATGAAGAGCATCACGCTGCGCGCGGCATCGGGTTTGTTGCCCAGAATCCACAATGCGGCGGCGAGAAGAATCAGGCCGATGCCACGACCGCCGGCACGGAATTCCAGGTCGTCATGGGCGCCGTCTTCGGCGTTGCCAGCTACCAGTGACGAGGCCAGTGAAATCAAAGGCGCAACGCATACGGCAATCAGGGCGCCGCGTAAACCCGATGCAGCCGTGAGAAATTCAGTGGGTTGCGCGCCCATTGCACGTAGTTGTGCGAGCAGTAACCAGACGCCGATAGCGCCGAGCACCAAATCCATCGCAATCGCAACACCGGGGCGTGGAAATGTCTCCGGCTCGATGTCTTCGCGACCCAATTGCCGAGCGGTAACTATCTGCCAGACCAGGCGATCGTCGCGCATTTTTTGATAGTCGGCCAGCATGCGTCGCCGTGCCAGCAACCATTTGATCGCGTCGGCCACGGTGGCTACTACCATGCCGGCAACGAACACCAGTAACAGGTGCGTGGGCGTCCAGTCCCAGTGATAGAGACCGATCAATGCGACTGTGGAGATGACCAGCCACTGCCCTACGTTGGTCGCCGTACTGAGCATGTACCCGTTGCTGCGTCGCCTGAGCG
>JANMSL010000059.1:0-2188 GCA_031389245.1 Lysobacterales bacterium
ATCGACGCGACCGTTCGTGCAATCGGTAAAACTGAAACTGAGATTGCCCCAAGGCGAGCGCAGCACTTCGGCAGGATTGAAATTGGGAATGAAACGCCCACCCGTGCTCAGCGTTGCGGGCACGACCGCGGCATTGCCCGCAATCGTGCCGACGCCGCCGAACCACGCCTGCTGGCCCTCCGGTGTAAACGTGAACCAATACGCCAGCAACAGGTTGTCGGGCAGTATCTCGATGAAGAAGCCGTGGCCGCTCTGTGCCGGGTCATACCAGGTACCGGTGTACGCTGACGACAGCGAAACCGCGGCCTGCTCGACGGTGATCACGCCAAACATGCCGAAACCGGGCGATCCGTGCGGCTCACAATAGATATCGAAGACGCCCGCCTGATCGAACCTGCGGACTGCCTCCCAGGTCAGCATGCTGGCATTACCGCTGCCGCCGGCGCCATCGCCGTCGCAACCTTCGGCGCAGCGAAAATCGGCCGCATCCGAAACGACGTTGTGGAATCCCCCCAGATTGCGGAAAGTCACTGTGTCGCCGGTCTGGATGAACAGGTGCGACGGCTCAAAGGCAAATCCAAAACCGCCGCCAACCTCGACAATGATATTGGTCGCCAACACCGGCACCGCGCATGACAGCATCAGTGCACCGAGCAGCAGTCCCAGCCGCGTTTGCAACTTCATCACATGCCCCCGTTCGGATTACATGACTAGCAACGCGGCCCCCGCAATGCGGTTGACACTGCGCCGACTGTCCAACTGACCCGCGGGGCGAATTTGCAGACCGATGGGGCACTGAGCGACTCGCGGCGTCGCCCGCCTGGTCAACGTCAACGGCAGGCCGTCGTTGCACTTTCGAGCTTTTGTGGGAGCGGCTTCAGCCGCGATGCTCTGCGTCCCGGGCCCTTGCCCACGGTCGCAATGGCTTCACAGATCACCCGAGTATCCGATCAGCCGGCCAGCGCAACTCCAAACATTTGCACTAGACTGGTGCAATGAATACCGCTATCTCGACCGAAATCATTGATCAGCTCACCACACCGGTGCTGCTGCTGGATGAGTCGCGTCAAATCGTGCACGTGAACCCTGCATTCTGTGCCTGGGTAGGGATGGGTGCACGGCGCTGGCTGAAGCTGAAATTGGAACAATTGGGCGCACCGGCGCTGGACACGCTGGTGGAGCGCGCGTTGACAGAGTCACAGGCTCAGCGCATCGATCACTTGGTGTTTCGACCGTTGCCGGAAATCGAACTCAACGCGCAGGCTGTGGTATCGCCGGTTCGGCTCGGCGCGACACCGATTTGCGCGCTGATCGAGTTTCGTCTGCATGGCGATGACGTAGATGCCGCGGCGCGCTGGCCAGAGGCGCTTTCGGCCACGTTGAAAGGGCTGGCACATGAAGTGCGCAACCCGCTTGCTGGCATCAAAGGCGCGGCGCAGTTGTTGGCGCGGCGCATTCACGATCCTGACGAGCGGCGCTATGTCGAAGTCATCGAGCAGGAGACTTCACGTTTGTCCGAACTGGTCGAACGCCTGCTCGACCCGAAGCCGGCGCGAGCGCTGACTGAGGTCAATGTGCACGAAGTGCTTGAGCGCGTGCGTCTGCTTGCCGAGGCAGACGCGGCATGGTCAGCACGCATCGTGCGCGATTATGACCCCAGCCTGCCCAGCATCATCGGCGATCGTGATCGACTGGTGCAGTCGGTGTGGAATCTGGTGCGCAATGCGCTGCAAGCCGGTGCATCGGAAGTGCGCCTGCGCACGCGTATCGAACACGGAGTGACCCTCAGCGAACGTCTGTTCCGACTGGCCATGCGCATCGATGTCGTCGACAACGGCCGCGGCGTACCCGAAGACATTACCGCGCAGATTTTTTTGCCACTGGTCAGTGGACGCGCCGAAGGCACCGGACTTGGACTGGCGCTGACTCAAGAAGTCGTCCGCGAGCACGGCGGTGGCCTGAGCTTTCGCAGCCGCCCCGGACACACCGTATTTACCTTGATGCTGCCACTGGAGGCCGGGTGATTTCGTTAAGAACACGGACTCGGAGTACGGCTCGAGCAAGAGCTGCTGCAGACCGTGCAATCGCGACGAGAGTCAGTTTCCATGCAGCGCTGATTGCCACGCCAACAAACGAAGCGCCCAGCCCCCTGAGTCAAGGGGGCGATCCATCGCCAGCTCTATCGGCG
>JANMSL010000763.1:0-8100 GCA_031389245.1 Lysobacterales bacterium
GCTCGCGCGTATGACTACTCAGCGCGACCATCGGGTCGACGTTGCGCACCTTGTCGAAATTGCCTGTTGCTTTCATCTTCGGGCTCCCGGCTCAGCGATCGACTTCGCCGAACACGATGTCAAATGTGCCAATCAACGCGACCACGTCGGGCAACATGTGTCCGCGTGAAATCTCGTCCATCGCCGACAGGTGCGCAAAACCCGGTGCACGCAATTTGACGCGGAATGGTTTGTTGGCCCCATCAGAAATCATATAGACGCCGAACTCGCCTTTGGGCGCTTCGACCGCGCTGTACACCTCACCTGCTGGCACCGAATAGCCTTCGGTGAACAATTTGAAGTGATGGATCATCGCTTCCATGTCGTCTTTCATCTCGGCACGCGAAGGCGGCGACACTTTGAAATTCTTCAGCATCACTTCGCCCGGATTCTGGCGCAGCCAAGCAACACACTGCTTGATGATGTGGTTGGATTGACGCATTTCTTCAACCCGAATCAGATAGCGGTCGTAACAGTCCCCTTGCACACCGACTGGAATCTTGAAGTCGAATTTGTCGTAGGCCGCGTAGGGCTGCTTGCGGCGCAAGTCCCATTCGATACCGGAACCGCGCAGCATCGGACCGCTCATTCCCCAGGCCAGCGCTTGTTCGGGCGTGACCACACCGATACCGACGGTGCGCTGTTTCCAGATGCGGTTGTCGGTCAGCAGGGTCTCGTATTCGTCAACCCGCGCCGGAAAATCGTCCGTGAAGGCGTCGAGGAAATCGAGCATTGAGCCTTCGCGCCACTGGTTCATGCGTCGCGCATCTGCCGCTTTGCGCCACGGTGACTCGCGGTATTGCGGCATCTTGTCTGGTAGGTCGCGATAGACGCCACCCGGACGATAATACGTTGCATGCATGCGCGCACCGCTGACGGCCTCGTAGCAGTCCATCAGCTCTTCACGTTCGCGGAACGCATAAAGGAATACGGTCATTGCGCCGAGGTCGATGCCGTTCGATCCGATCCACATCAGATGATTGAGGATGCGGGTGATCTCGTCGAACATCGTGCGGATAACCTGGGCGCGCTCCGGCGCTTCGATGCCGAGCAGTTGCTCGATCGCGCGCACATAGGCATGCTCATTGCACATCATCGACACGTAGTCGAGCCGGTCCATATAGCCGATGGAATGGTTGTACGGCTTGGACTCGACCAGCTTCTCGGTGCCACGGTGCAACAGGCCGACGTGCGGATCAGCACGTTGCACGACTTCGCCATCCATCTCCAGCACCAGACGCAGCACGCCGTGCGCGGCCGGATGCTGGGGGCCGAAGTTGATCGTGTAATTGCGGATTTCCTGCATGCTGAGTTTCTTGTCTGGGGATTGCTGGTTCAGGGCTTGGTTGTTTTCTACTTTCGAGATCAGCGACTATCTGGCAGCGGCACGCTCGGCAGCAGCTTGTGCGAGACGCGCGTCGTCGCGCAGGGTACGCGGCACGCCGACGCGAGGCTCAATGGAAACCGGCTCGTAGACTACGCGCCGACGCTCCTCGTCGTAGCGAACCTCGACATTGCCAATCAATGGGAAGTCTTTACGGAAGGGATGACCGACAAAACCGTAATCGGTGAGGATGCGACGCAGGTCGGGATGCCCCTCAAACAAAATGCCAAACAGGTCGAAGGCCTCCCGCTCGAACCAGTTCAAGCCGCGCCAGACGTCGGTCAACGAAGGCACGATCGGCAGACCATCGTCGGGGGTAAAGCAGCGTATACGCAGTCGCTGGTTGTGGGTGATGGACAACAACTGCACAACCACAGCGAAGCGCTGACGGATGTGCGCTGCAATCGGGCGCTCGGACCAGCGGAAGCGTCCTGCACCAAGGCCTTCGACAGCTCGGGAGAAGCCTTCGTTGCTGACTCCGGTGGTATCCCACTCGCTTTCACCAAAACCCAGGTAATCCACACCGCACAGATCGACCGCCTGTTCAAATCGCAGTGCGGGCTCATCGCGCAGTGCGCGCGCCACTTCGACCCAGGCACTCAGCGGCACGGTCATGGTGATTTGACCGGCGTGTTCGACGATTTCGGATCGCTGCCCGTCGAAGTGTTGGCGCAGTCGTTCGGCAAACGGCACAGCCGCATCTTTCACCGTGGGCGAACCAGTCGAGGATGGACTCATTGCGGGTTCGCTCATGGTCTTTCTCAGCGCGCAATGGTATTGGTACGGCGGATTTTCTTTTGCAACTGCAAAATTCCCCAGATCAACGCCTCGGCCGTAGGCGGGCAACCCGGCACATAGATATCGACCGGTACGATGCGGTCGCATCCGCGCACCACAGAATAGGAATAATGATAGTAACCGCCACCGTTGGCGCAGCTGCCCATCGAGATCACCCATTTGGGCTCAGGCATTTGGTCAAACACTCGGCGTAACGCCGGCGCCATTTTGTTGACCAGGGTACCGGCAACAATCATCACATCAGACTGACGTGGACTCGGCCGAAACACCACGCCGTAGCGATCAAGATCGAGCCGCGCGGCACCCGCATGCATCATCTCCACGGCACAACAAGCCAGGCCAAAAGTCATCGGCCACATCGAGCCGGTGCGTGCCCAGTTGATCAACGCGTCGGCTGAGGTCACGGCGAAACCGCGTTCGATCAGCGGATTATCCGCGCCCGGACGAAGGATGTCATCGACTTCGCCGATCGGGTCCGGATTATGGAAGAAATTACCTTTTACTCCCATTCCAGCGCCCCTTTCTTCCAGACATAGACAAAGCCAACAACCAACAACAGCAGAAACATCGCCATCTCGATGATTGCGGTGATGCCAATCTCGCGAAACACCACTGACCACGGCAAAATGAAGGCGATTTCCAGGTCAAACACGATGAACAGGATTGCCATCAAGTAGTAACGCACGTCGAACTTCATGCGCGCGTCTTCGAACGGCGCGAATCCACATTCGTAAGGCGACATTTTTTCCGTGCTGGACCGTTTTGGTCCGAGCAATGTGCCCAGGGTCAGCAGCACCACGCCAAGGACAGTGGCAATACCCAGAAACAAAAGCACCGGCAGGTATTCAGACAGATCCATGTGCTTACCACGCAAGTGTGCATTGACGGGATTGCATGAGTGCGGCAGAAAAAAGTGAAGCCGCGGAGCGGCTTCGATGACGCGTTTGGTGCCCAAGGGGGGACTCGAACCCCCACGACTTACGTCGCTACCACCTCAAGGTAGTGTGTCTACCAATTCCACCACCTGGGCAACGCAGAACATTGTAGCCGATGACCCTACGGTTTGTCGGATTTTTCGACTTCGGTTTCGGTCTCTGCAGCCGGTGTAGCAACTGCCGTATCCACCGCAACCGGTACTTGCGTGTCCAGCGCTGGAGCTTGGGCTGCGGGCACTTCCGGATTGGCGGCAGGCAATGCCGGTGCAGGCACGTCGCCCGATGTCTCAGGCGTGTCGGATGCGGCCTCGTTGGCCATCACACCGAGGTCCGTCGCCGGGCTCCGAATCGAACTGTGACTGACGTAAACACCCATACCAATACTGATCGCGAAGAAAGCCACCGCGAGCCACTTGGTAGAGATCGACAAGAAGTTTGCGGCGCCGCTGGCACCAAAGACCGTGCCGGACGCGCCTGCACCAAAACCTGACCCTGCCTGCGCGCCAGCACCGCGCTGCATCAGAATGAATAGGATCATGGCCACTGCCACAACCAGATAGAGCGCTAAAATAATCTTGAATGCCATGACTGTTCCAGAGAGTTATGCGGCAGCCGCGACGATGGCCAGGAAATCCTCAGCCACCAGAGACGCACCACCAATCAAGCCGCCATCGATATCCGGCTCAGCGAACAGGGCCGATGCATTGCTGCCCTTGACACTGCCGCCATAAAGAATACGTAGCGAGCCGCCAATCGTAGCATCGATTGTCGCGACATGGCTACGTAGGCGCGCGTGGACCTCCTGGGCCTGAGCCGGCGTGGCGGTTCGCCCGGTGCCGATGGCCCAGACCGGCTCATAAGCCACCACCGCCTTCGCCAATGCTTGGACGCCAGCAATCGCTAGCACCGCATCGAGTTGTCGGGTAACGACCTGCACGGTTTCACCTCGATCGCGTTCTTCCAGCGTTTCACCAACGCACAGTATCGGTAAAAGCCCTGCTGCCTGCGCTGCGACAAATTTGCCTGCGATCCATACATCGGATTCTGC
The DNA here is from genome assembly GCA_031389245.1 of Lysobacterales bacterium. Classification (GTDB taxonomy): domain Bacteria; phylum Pseudomonadota; class Gammaproteobacteria; order Xanthomonadales; family Ahniellaceae; genus 0-14-3-00-62-12. Next base: position 4,205 of record JANMSL010000763.1, read on the forward strand.
ACGCCCATGGCGTCGCTCCGAGTGCCCCACGATCACCATCGCGCAACCCAAGTCTGCGAGCATATTCGCCGACACGTCGCCAGTGAATGCGCCGTTGGGCTGATCGCTGCAATCCTGCCCGCCCACGGCGATGCCGGAGCCGGAGATGCAGACTTGCGCAAGCGCCAAATATGGAAAGGGCGGCATCACCGCGATATCGACCGAAGGCGCACGGCTCGCCGCGCAAAGTGATGCCAGCAAGGCACGAGTCTGCGCCGCCGAGGCGTTCATCTTCCAGTTGCCGGCTACTAATTTACGTCGCATCAGGCGTTACTCTGTGGAGAAGGTACGCAGCATACTTACCGACTTCCGGCTCAGCAAACGGGTACATCCGATGACCAGCACAGGCTACCAAGGTAAATGGGCACTGGTTACCGGTGCCTCCAGTGGGATCGGACAAGCGTATGCACGATCGCTGGCCCAACGCGGTTGCAACTTGGCGCTCACCGCGCGACGACTCGATCGATTGAATGCGCTGGCCAGGTCATTGATGGACGAGCACGCGATCGAGACGCTTTGCATCCAGGCGGACCTGGCCGATGAAGGCGCGCTCGATCAGATCGAGCACCAACTCAAGGCGCCCGGCATCGATATCGACATTCTGATTAACAATGCCGGCTATGGCGTGCCCGGCCATTTTCATAAGAGCCACTGGCCAGAGCACGAGCAGTTTCTGCGGGTGCTGCTCATCGCGCCGACGGAACTCGCTCACCGCCTGTTGCCCGGCATGCAAGCACGAGGTTGGGGAAGAATCGTCAATGTCGCTTCACTGGCCGGCATCATCCCTGGCTCGGCGGGCAATACCTTGTATGGCGCCAGCAAGGCGTACTTCATCAAATTTTCGCAATCGCTGGCGCTAGAGAATCGGAGCCGTAACGTATTGGTGCAAGCGCTCTGTCCAGGTTTCACTCAATCCGAGTTTCACGACATCAGTGGCGCGCGACATCTTATGGACAAGCTGCCGCGTTTTATGTTTCAGACTTCCGAGGCTGTGGCTGAAGAGAGCCTGCGCGCGCTGGAGCGCGGCCGCATCGTGCATGTCAGCGGAGTCGTCAATCGACTAATTGCATTCGTTTTCAAGCTTCTCCCCGACCGCTTAGCGTTGTGGTTGATTGTCAAACGCTCGAAGGACTTCCGCGTGCAGGACTGACGACGCAGTTGTTGAAGGATCGGCCTGAGCCGCCAACCTCAAGCGGATTCGACTATTTTTCCGACGACGAACCCGCTGCACTCGCGACTGCGTCCGGAAACGAAATCTGGATGACCGGCCGCTAAGTGCCAGGCCACGTCCGGTGATCGCGGTCGTGGATACGGCCTCGGCCGGAGTCCATTTTCTTCTGCAGGAAATCACGGCGGCAGCAAATGCTCGACCGACCGCCACAACAGAGCCTCGTCGGCCGTTGCCGTTTTTCGACGCTCGGCCAGCGCCACTCGCCAGGGTAGCGCTTCCTCATCGCGGCCGAGCTGCTGCAAAGCGCTCAGCCTGACGATGGCTGCTTGCAGCAACGCAAAACGGCTCCAACTGGCAGCGTCTACAGCTGCGTCGCCAAGTACCTCGGCACTCAACTCAAGTGCGCGCGGCGCATCTTGAGACTCCATGGCAATCCAGCACACATAGGAAAGATACAGGGCACGCTGCACCGTATCCGCCTCGAATGCCTTGCGGGTTGCCGCCTCCAGCAAAGCCGCAGTCTGTTCGGCCGCAGCGTGCTGAGATTGCATCATCTGCGCCACCGCCAGGAATGCCAGCGCTTCGGGCTGCTCTGCGACATCGACAGCGTCGGTCGATCGCAGCGCTGTCAATATCCATTGCGCCTGACGTTGCAGCTCCCCCGAATCACCGGTGGCTTCGGCAATCATCGCGAGACGCGCATGCGCTTGTCGCTGCTGCAGTCGATCGGTTCCGTCATCCGATTGCGTACGTGCAAGCACTTCATTAGCACTGGCACGGGCCTCATCGTAACGGCCCAACTTGCGATGGATCGATGACAAATTGTTGAGCAGCGCCAGGGAATCACGATGCAGCGGGCCGAAGGCGCGGGTGTTGACCGCGATCGCTTCCTCGAGCAATGCTGCAGCGCCTGCAAAATCGCGGCGCATAAAAGCCTGGATTGCCGCATCGCTCAGCGTAAAGGCCAGCGTCGGGTTGTCGCTGCCCAGGGTTTCGCGTGCCAACACCAGCGCTTCCCGCTGCAAGCGCTCGGCTTCGACGCTCTCGCCCACTTCGTAGAGCACGGTGGCCAAGGAACTCTGGGTTTCGATGGACAGAAAATGTTTCGTCCCAAAAACCTTATGATGCAACGCCAGCGCTTCGCGATAGTCGTCAATGGCGGCGCGCGTATTTCCGAGTGGCTTGTTGCTTGCTGCGCGGCTGTGCAGCGCAGTCGCCAGATCGGAAGGCGCGATATTCGGATCAGCACGCAGCTGGCCGATCAACGCACTGAGCAGTTCGACCGCCAGCGCATGCTCACTCTTGGCGTGCGCCAACCTGGAGCGGGCACGCAACATGGATCGCACAAGCTTGGGATCGGCCGGTGACAACATCGCTACCAACTCGCCCGCTTCGTCTACCCAACGGCGAGCCTCATCGACACGGCCATCGTTACGCAGCATCGCCGCGCAATCCAGCAACGCCGAAACCATATCAGGCACAGCAATCCCTGAATTGCGCAACAGCGGAATCGCGCGCTTGCAATCGACGACTGCCTCGTCGGATCTTCCGACTTGCTGCAGTGCATCGCTGCGCTGTACCAGCGCCTGCGCGTACTGCACTGAGGTTTCGCCAAAACTCGCGCCGGCATGGCGCACCGCTTCTTCGGTGAGGCGCAACGCCGCTTCAAAGTCACTCAAGTCATAGCGCAGGCGCGACAAGGTATCTAGCAGAACCGCGCGCGTATCGGCATTCAGTACCGCGCCACTGGCGAGTTTTCGTTCGGCGTTATCTAGCAAATCCTTGGCGCTGATGCTGGCACCCAGCGTCGCATCCGGACGCTGCTGCTCGAAAATGCCAATCAGAAAATCCTGGACCGCGGTGGCGCGATCAGCTTCTTTGGCAGTGGCGATACGTTCCAAGTCGGCTTCGCGCGCCTTCAGCGTGGAATAGATTGAAAGCCCCGACACTGCAGATAACGCCACCACACCCAACACCACTCCTAGCGGGTGTCGTCGCGCGAATTTTCCAGCGCGGTAGTGCCAGGACTCGGGCCTGGCCCGAATCGGCATTTGCCGCAGGAAGGCATCGATGTCATCGGATAACGCCTGTGCCGAGGCATAGCGCCGCAATGGATCACGGCTCAGACACTTGAGCACGATGGTATCCAGATCGCCCCTGAGTCGGCGCGAATCGCGCGACGTCTGCGTGCTGGCGACCCGCGACGGCGGTTCCGGATCGGTGTCGGTGATCGCCTGCATCAATGCCAGCGTGCCATTGCCCTTGTTCTTATATGGTCGGCTACCTGACAGCAACTGATACAGGATCACCCCCAAGCTGTAGATATCGGTTGCTGTGGTAATCGTCTTGCCGACGATCTGCTCGGGCGCGGCATAGGCCATGGACAAGGGCTCGCGCGATGCTGTCAGCTCGACACCCTCATCAAGCAGCTTGGCAACACCAAAGTCCAGCAAGTGCGGATTGCCGCCTGCATCCACCAGAATGTTGGAAGGCTTCAGATCGCGGTGCACGACCAGATTCTGATGCGCGAACTGAACCGCGTTCACGACTTTGCAGAACAGCCGCAGTTTTTCTTCAATCGGCAAGGCGTGGCGCTTTGTATACTCATCCAGCGCGATGCCACGTCAGGTGAGTTGCTGGCTAAACCAATGAAGCTATCGACATTGGCAGCACTAGCTTGCAGACC
>JANMSL010000124.1:0-2421 GCA_031389245.1 Lysobacterales bacterium
GGTCGGGCTTCTGGATCTCGAACGGGCCGTACTGTTCGATTGCGCGCATCCCCTCCTCTTTGACGTTGCCGGCGACTATCCCCGAGAAAGCGCGGCGCAGCTGCGAGGCCAGTGCATGGCGCGCCTGGCTGCGCGAAATTAGCAGAGACGCCATGTTTTCGTGTGTCGGAGCAAACGGGTGCTGCAGTGATTCTTCGATTCTGAGCGCCCAATTGAAAAAGAACGCATCGCGCTGATTGATGCGGAACTCGCGCACCTTGTTGACGCCCTTGGCCATCACCTGCGCTACTTTGCCAGGATCATCGACGATGATCTGATAGTGCTGGGAAACCGAATCACCGAGCACCAGGCGTAGGAAAGCGTCGATCTGCTCGAAATACGCGGCTGACTCTTTGGGTCCGGTCATGACGAACGGGAACGGCGTCCCCGCGTTATCCGGGTGCAACAGGATGCCGAGCAAATAAAGAATCTCCTCCGCGGTACCAACGCCGCCGGGAAATACGATGATGCCATGCGTCAGGCGGACGAACGCTTCCAGGCGTTTTTCGATGTCCGGCATGATGATCAAATGATTGACGATCGGATTGGGCGACTCCGCGGCAATGATGCCGGGCTCGGTGATTCCGATGTAACGGTTGCCTTTGCGGCGCTGCTTCGCGTGGCCAATCGTAGCGCCCTTCATCGGGCCCTTCATCGCCCCTGGGCCGCAACCGGTGATGATATCCAGACCGCGCAATCCCAACTGATAGCCGACGGCCTTGGTGTACTCGTATTCATGACGCGGAATAGAGTGGCCGCCCCAACAGGTCACCATGCTGGGATCGACGTTGGGGCGCAACACGCGCGCATTGCGCAATATCTCGAAAACCGCGTTGGTGATGCCGTGCGTCTCGTTCAGATTGAACCGGCCAGACTGGATATCACTGGCGACATAGGCGATGTCGCGCACCACAGCGAACAGCTGTTCGTTGACGCCGCGAATAATCTTGCCATCGACAAAGGCTTCGGCCGGCGCGTTTTTCAGCTCCAGCTTGATGCCGCGGTCCTGTTGCTGCACCTGGATATCGAAGTCCGGATAGCGCTCGCCCATGGCGCGCGGGTCGTCACTCAGCGAACCGCTGTTGAGCACCGCCAGCGCGCAGCGCCGCATCAGCAAGTGCAGGCCACCGGAACTCGCATCGCGCAAACGCGACACTTCCTGGCGAGAAAGCACATCCATCCCGCCAATCGGCGAAATCAAAGCATTTACCGTCGCAACACTCACGCCCATGAAAACTCCAATAAAATCGTGTCGATCTGAAAATAATGATTAGGAAAGAATGATTGACGAAGGATGATGAAAAAAGAAGGATCAAAAAGTGGCAGTCAGCAAGCCAGTGTCGACACCACCGACCACCAGTCGGGCATCAAACCCTCGCTCACACAACAGGTAAGTTGCTGAGGCACTGCGCCGACCGGAATCGCAATACACGGCGCACACACGCGAGGGATCAAGCTGCACTGCCAATTCGCGCAGACGCGACAGCGGCAGGCTGATCGCATCCGGCAGATGCCCGGCCTTGTACTCGTCCGGCAATCGCACGTCCACTAGCTGGACACGCGCATCCACTTCGTCCAAGGCAATCTCACGCAATAACGGCGCCTTCAACAATCGCTCGAAATCGTGCCCACCGATGCGCATGACTTTCACGTCGGTCAACGCGCGCACGCTCGCGTTGCGCGGATTACCCGACAGCAGTGCCTCTTCCCCGAATCCGCGTCCGACCGACAACTGCGAGATCTCGGTCTCGTTGATGCCGTCAGCCGCTTCGTGAACCACCTGCACACGGCCTTCGGTAATGATGAAGTAGGCGTCCCCGGCATTACCCTGACGAATGATGGTCTTTCCGGCAGGGAAGAAATCCGACTGCATGCAGGAAAACAACTGCGCGATATTTCCCGGCGGAATCAGATGAAATGCCTGGTTCTGCAACAGTGCCGTCATCCAGTCATTGGAATCGTCATCCGCATCGGATTTGCCGAAAATGTCGACGACCTCCACGCCACCCGTTTGTGCCCATGTCAGCACCAGATCAAGCTGCTCCCGATTCACCAGCAGAATCTGCGCGGGCTTTACGCAGGTAGCCGTAGTCGCGCGTCGCGCGCCCTGGGCCAATGGCTGCAGGGCATCTGGTGTTTCCGCGCGCACGACACGCGTATTGTGACCGTCAAGTATTTCGACAACTCCGCTCAGAAGGTAGGGACCGGTTTGCGCAGAATCCCCCCGGCTGAAGACAATCTGGCCGGGCATATACGCTCCCACTCGACACTGTTTGGCCAACTCAGCGCGATCCGTCGGCAACAGCGAAGCCAGCGGGACAAGGTTCTTGAGCAGACTGAGATTGACCATCGGAATCGGAGGCAGCGCCAGATTCTGCGGTG
>JANMSL010000181.1:0-4239 GCA_031389245.1 Lysobacterales bacterium
CACTTTGTTCGGCGATCCGGCGATGCCGGTTCGGTGATTGCCTCGCTATCGGGGATGCGAGCGACACGCCAGAACAGTCGTAGGGTGGGTGCCAACCCACCGTTGTACGACGATTGACGGTGGTGGGTTGGCACCCACCCCAGGCTTCAACGAACAGCGTTGCGAATGGCTCTGATAGGTTGCCCCGACAATTTTCGATTGCTCTGGGTGGGCGACCCGATTCGGGCCGGCGATTCTCAGGGGCAATGCACATGCTTGGATTGGCCGCAGTAGTTCCGCACCTCCGGTGCGCGAGCGCACTCGTACTCGTTTCTCTGGCGGGACTTGCACCGGTCGCAGAGGCTCAGTCCTCCGGCACTGCCTATGTGCCAAAAGTCGGGCGCGCAGAAGTGGATGTCATCAATCTTGCCACCAACACGGTGACAACCACGATCGGATTGCCCAGCGGAAACCCCGGCGTGGCCGCCAGTCCCAACGGTGCGCGGGTCTATCTGGTGGCGCAGACCGACGATCCGGGTCAGGTCACGGTGATCAATACCCAGACCAATAGCGTGATCACCCGTATCACAGTCGGCTCGCGTCCGTGGGGTGCTGCGGTATCGCCGGATAGCTCCCTGGTCTACGTGAGCAACTCTTCGGGCTCGACCATCTCAGTCATCAGTGCCGCCAGCAATACCGTGGTCGCTTCGATACCCGGTGTCAATTCGGCGTATGGCATTGCGATCACCCCCGATGGCCGCCGACTTTATGCAGCGCCGGCCGGCGGATCGTTCGTGTCGTTGATCGATACTGCGACGTACGCCGTGACCACCGTCGGTGTCGGTCGGGATCCGCTGCATATCGCAATCAGCAACGATGGGCGCCGCGCCTACGTCACCGCGCAGACTGGCAATAACCTGACCGTGATCGATAACGCCAGCAGCACGGCGATTGCCACAATTCCGGTCGGGAACTTTCCTTATGGTGTGGCGGTGAGCCCGAATGGCGCGCGCGTTTATGTCGCCAATTCGCAGTCGAACAGCGTGTCGGTGATCGATGCGATCAGCCTGACAGTGATCGCGACCATTCCAGTCGGTGCCGTACCCAGGGGCGTCGAGGTATCGCCCGATGGCAGTCGCGTCTATGTGGCCAACCTGGGCAGTGCCAGTCTTGGCGTGATCAATGCCAACACCAACGCCGTCATCGGCTCGATTGATCTGGGTAGTGGTGCTGCGCCCTTTGCGATGGGTCGATTTATTTCATTGGCAGGGGTAGCACCGACGATGACCAGTAGTGCGCCGCCCAACGGCAGCTTCGGCCGACCTTACAGCCATAACTTGACGGCGACGGGCGCCCCCACGCCGAGCTTTGCGCTGCAATCCGGCACCTTGCCTGCGGGGCTGAGCTTGAACAACAGCACTGGGGTCATCAGCGGCATACCGACTGAGGTGGGCCCGGCCTCGACCGGCACTCTGCTCGCCAGCAATGGGATAGGCGCACAGGCCACCCAGCCATTTTCGATCGCGATTGCTGCCACCGTGCCCGATGCGCCGACCATCGGCGTGTTGACCGCAGGTGATGGCAGCGTAACGGTCAGCTTTACCCCGCCGTTGAACGATGGCGGCAGTCCGATCACGATGTACAACGCCTTCTGTGCGTTTGCTGCAAGCAGCCCGACTTCGCCGATTACCGTCAACAGTCACCCCAACGGTGTGCCTGTGCGTTGCCGGGTCAATGCGGTCAATGGTGTTGGTGGTGGGCTCGCGTCTGAATACTCAAACGAAGTGACGCCACAGGCACCGACCAGCTTGCAACTGCAAACCAGTGGCACACCCGTGAATGCGGGTGCGACCGCTACGTTTACCGCCATCGTCTCGCCCGCGAGCGCCACCGGAACGGTCGCATTTACCGCCGACGCCACGCCGATCAGCGCGTGTACGTCGGTACTTGTCACTGCCGGTAGCGCAGTCTGCAACACCACATTCTCTGCCATCGGTACGCGCGTAATCGCTGCCAGTTACAGCGGGGATGCCGGGCATATCGCGAGCAATGGCACACTGGTCGGTGACCAGGAAATCATCGACGTGCCGGGGCCACCGTTGATCGTCAGCGCCACGCCGCTCGATCAAGCCGCGCGCATCAACTTCAACGCATCAACGAGCAACGGCGGGCGCCCGCTGTTGGACTACACCGCGAGCTGCACACCGGGCCAGATCAGCAACACGCAAAATTCGCTGGTGATCGATGTGAGCGGTCTCACCAACCACGTTGCGTATCGCTGTTCGGTGCGCGCACGCAATGCGGTCGGCATGAGTGCCCCCTCCGCCGAGCTCAGCGTGATTCCCGGCAGCAGCGGCAGCAGTGCCGATCTGTCGATCAGCAAAACCAACAACAGCATTTTCGTTGACGGTGGTGCCTATGTCGATTACACGATCACGATCTTCAATCCCGGTCCAGCGGCTGTGATTGGCGCGCGCGTCGAAGATGCGATTGGTGCGGGCACCGACTTCAGTGCTGCGTTGTGGACCTGTACGCCCTTGAGCAATGCGGCTTGTCCAAGTCCTGCAAGCGGCAGTGGCTCGCTCGATGTGCTGGTCGATCTACCGGCAACCTCATCGGTGCAGTTCCTGTTTGGCGCCCTGCCCAATGCCGGCGCGGAAACGCCAATCTCGAACACCGCATCGGTCACACCGCCGGCCAATATCACCGATGCCGATCTCAACAACAACATTGCCTCGGATGGGCCTGACATTCGCGGAATTTTCCGCGATGACTTTGAGTGAGACACGCTGGACTGACATTGAAATCAAGATCCCAAGCTTTGATTGGCGGCGCCAGCGAGACTACAACCACGATCTTCCTGATAGCCGGGCGCACGAAAAAACGATAGCTAAATGGAGCCTGAGATATTCAGTCAAAAGTGTTTCAGACTCTTTCCGATTAACTGTCAATAGCCAGCCAAGGAATATTTATGACCAAGATTGTCGTATTTGAAGATGTGAATTTTGGAGGAAGCTCACTGGTCGTCACCGTTGCCGACCCCGACCTGGTGCCGCAGGGATGGAATGACAAGATTTCTTCGCTTATCGTGATTCGCGGGCAATGGGCGCTTTATGACGACACCAGTTATGGTGGCGCCAATTGGACCGTGAGCGAGGTGGGCGGTCCCAATGGTGACGGAACCTATGCTGACTACAGCGACTGGGCCGGGACCAATGACTCGATTTCTTCGTTGAAACCAAGCTGATGCAAACCAGGGCGCAATTCCCGCAGGCCATTGCGCCCTTTTAGCTGATTCGTTGGGATCTTCAGCTGATCTACGGATGGTCTGAACAAGTCACCATTTTGTCTTCGTGGTAAAGCTTATCGCTTGCCACACCCAAAAAACCTGCGGTTTTTCACCCCTGACCCAGTGGGCCATCCAGGCTCTGAACTTGTGCAGAGTTCCCCTACCAGCGCACATGCCGACGCTGCCGCGCAGGAGCGGGGCCCGACCCGGTCGCTCCAGCAGTGATCGATAAAGGTTCCCGCGCCTTGCGTTGAAAAGGCGAGGTGAGCGGCGACGCGTTGACACAGCGCGATAGACCAGCCATCAAGCCGCGAATGAATGCCGGTTGCGAGAGCTTTCGCTATCGATTCGGTGGCACGCAATAGTCGTTGGCGCGCTCGCGAGCACCGGCGTAGACCAGGACGCTGGCATGTCGATGCCTGCTTTGTGCGGAGACTGGGTGTCTCCAGACCGGCCATGCCGATCGCGGAACGCGCGAACAACCGTGTAAATCTCTGTCATTTACAGCGATTGCCCAATACGAAGCGCTCGCCGGCACAGCTGTCGAGGATGCTTACCGCTGTCAGTCGGAAATTAGGTCTCTCAGATCAATGCCTCGCGTTGAAGCGCCCACGCCAAACACCATCTAAATTTGTGGCTGACAGGATATCGTGCGCAAAGCGATACTGCTGACACAATTATCCAGCCACGAGTGGCCCATTCGTGACCCATATAAAAGCCGCCTCTCGAGTGGGGCACCTGCACACCCGGACCACCACTGCTACCGCGATGGGATTGTCCCTATCGCGAGGTAAGCCGGATCGTTTCCAGGTGAGAAGCATACGCAACAGACAAGACCCATGCGCTGCCTGCCGTACCGAAAAAAGCCTGAATCAATGTGGGATCTGTGTGATGCGGGAGCGGCTTCCGCCGCGATCTATAACTCTACCGAAGTGGTAAAGCATCGCGGCTGAAGCCGCTCCCGTATCACG
>JANMSL010000194.1:0-2149 GCA_031389245.1 Lysobacterales bacterium
CGTGATACATCACGGCAAATTCGCGAAACGGCTGGCGGCGACAGGGGTAGGTGGGATTGGCATTGAAATCCGGGCCGTTTTCGGTGAACGGAAACGCGCCGCCGCCTGGACCGGTGATGATGGCCGCCAGTTCCGAATAGATCAGCTCGACACCGCCACCGGCGCGGCGCTGCGTCATGCGCAGTATGGGCTGCCCAGCGCGCGCATTGCCGGGCGGATAGACCGCGTTGTAATCGACCAGCGGGCGACCATCAGCCGAAAACACATGACCATCGCGAACGATCACATCCTGCTTGTGGACGGTCTGCCGATCCGCTTCAACTTCGATGAAGCTCCACAATGTTTCCTTCGCACCCTGGACGCTGATCTCACGCGCTTTGCCCGCCGCAGAGACCTGCCGCACCAGTGAAACATCGGGCCGCGCCTGCACGCTCAGGCTCGCTGAGTTGCTGCCCGGCGACACCACATACGCGGCCAGCGCGAGGTCGACGTTGGTCACCTGGCTTCGATACCACTCGGCATTCTGCGGCTCGACCACCGCCGCACCGAACAGCCCCGCAGCGAGCTGCCCATTCCAATCGCCGGCAGCGCTGTAGAGCATGAACGTGCCTTCGGCCTTGGCGAAATACTTGTAGGTGCGAGTTGTGCCAGGGGCAGTAAACGCGTTGCTATTTTTGCCGACCCAGGTGGCATCGTTATCGATACCTGGCAGCACCTTGCCATCGGCATCGGCGACCGAAGCAAGTTCCAAACCGGCGATATGCACACCCGCCCAGTTGGCCGGCGCGTCGGTCAGCAGATTGGTGAACCTGATCTCCAGAAACTGGCCCACATTCACCCGCAGCACGATTGGCCGCGGTCGCTTGTCCGGTCGCAGCGCTACCTGTCCAGGCAGCAGCGCATCGTCGCCCGCGTTGCTGGACACCACATCGCGCTTCAGCGCAAACATCATGCCGTTCGGCTGCGAAGCCCCTAACCGGTTGAACCACCACGGCTGTTCCAGCGCCACCACCTCGGCAAACACCGTCGTCGCTGGCGTGCTGTCATCAGCCGCTCCGGCCGCGGTGGCGAAACATCCCAACGACGCCGCGAGCACAAACACAGGAACACGCAGCAACGCCAACGAACTGAAAAAACCAAGACGGTTATTCATATGAGCAGCCCCGTTCTACCAGCGTCGCAGACCCCGAATGGTCGATCTTTCCCCTTGCCGCGCGTCCTCCGTTAACCCGGCCCAGACAGCAAATCGCGGCACGCTATTTCAAGCACAGGTGCGGCTCTGGAAATAACTGCGAGCTATGACAGGTTGATTATTCCGGGAGTTGTGCTAAAGGCAGCGCTTGTATCCGACAGTGCGGGATAGATCGCAGTCAATGCGGCCCAATGCGAAGGGCAATCGCTGCGAAGTCCGGGATACTGGACACGGCGCTCCCGCGCCACTCGCACCGCTCGCTCGCGTACCTCACGGGAAAATGTCTTCGACTGGTTCTGGGCTGCATCGTCTCGAGGGTGGGCGCCTCATCAAGCAGCGAAGCGGTGCACGCCCCATGATCGGCGCAACGGACACGGTCGAGCGAAAATGGGAGTTGCATGGAGCAAGAGCGGGAGCAACGTTCCCATGGCGATCTTTTCCGTCGCAATCTTTTCCTGATGTCGGAAAGCCCCCCGATTCGTCGCTTGATGATTACTGGAACTTCGATCTCGGTGATCGATGAAAACTCTGCGTTCGTTGGTAATCGGCCTGCCGCTCGCAGCGTTGTCCCTCACCTCGCTCTACGCTGCAGAGGGCGGCATCGCGCTTAGCTTTGCCAGTGAGGACGGACGTTTGCAGCGAGTCTCGATCAGCACGTTGGTCTCGACCCCGACCGCGCCGACGATCACCCAGGCGCGTTGGACCGCGCGCGCGATGTCGGCGGCGCAACCCTGTGGCGCTGGTCGGTGCCGGCGCCGCGGCGTTTTCATCCGAATGAAATCTCGTTTCGGTGGGGTAACCTCTGTGGAGCAGATTCCGGGTCCCGCTGCCAGCAACAAAGAGCGCGCGCTTGATGCCGATCGTCGCCAGTTCCTTCGGTATCCACGTCTGCATGCAGTTCGCAGCTCATGCGCCCGTGCATATTCGGATTTCGGGAGCAGACAATGATCGGGAGCA
>JANMSL010000778.1:0-4783 GCA_031389245.1 Lysobacterales bacterium
ACGCGGGTGCCCAACCTGCTGCTCAATGGCTCGGCCGGCATCGCCGTAGGTATGGCGACCAATAGTCCACCGCACAATCTGGGCGAAGTGATCGACGCCACGGTTGCGGTGATCGACAATCCTGAGATCAGCATTGATGAATTGATGCACATCATCCCGGGGCCTGACTTCCCGACCGCCGGCATCATCAACGGATCCAGCGGAATCATTGAAGCCTACCGAACCGGAAGAGGGCGCATTCAGATTCGTGCCCGCGCAGAGATCGAGACGGACAGCGACGGACGTGATGCAATCATCGTCACCGAGCTGCCCTACCAGGTGAACAAGGCGCGATTGATCGAGAAGATTGCGGAGTTGCACAAGGAGAAGAAAATCGAGGGCATCGCGCCCGATGGCCTGCGCGATGAGTCCGACAAGGACGGTATGCGCATTTTCATTCAGGTCAAGCGCGGCGAGCAGGCTGACGTGCTGCTCAATAATTTGTTTCAACAGACTCAGCTCGAATCTGTCTATGGCATCAACATGGTCGCGCTCGAAGGCGGGCAGCCGAAGCTGCTCAACCTCAAGCAGATCCTCGAAGCGTTTGTTCGGCACCGCCGCGAAGTAGTGACGCGCCGCACCATCTTCGAACTGAAGAAAGCACGCGGCCGTGCGCATACCCTCGAAGGCCTGACTGTTGCACTGGCCAATATCGACGAGATGATCGAGCTGATCAAGACGTCGGACAACGCGAGCATTGCCAAAGAACGTTTGCTTGCAAAGCGCTGGGAGCCGGGGCTGGTACGCGCGTTATTGGCTGCGGCCGGTGCAGATGCATCGCGACCAGAAGATTTGCGCGATGAAGAAGGCTTTCATCCTGACGGTTATCAGCTATCGGAAGTACAGGCCAAAGAAATTCTCGACATGCGTCTGAACAAGCTCACCGGGCTTGAACAGGAAAAAATTACCGACGAGTACAAGCAACTGCTGGAAACCATCAAGGGGTTGATTGCAATCTTGCAGGACCCGGCATTGCTGCTTGAATTGATCCGCAACGAACTCCTTGAAATGAAGACGGAGTTCAACGACAAGCGCCGCACGGTGATTCAGCACAATCAGGAAGACCTGAGCAACGAGGATCTGATCGACAAACAGGACCTGGTGGTGACGCTATCGCATTCCGGTTACGCGAAAGCGCAGGCGGTGAACGACTATCGCGCTCAGCGGCGCGGTGGCAAGGGACGCTCGGCTACTGCAATCAAGGAACAGGATTTCATCGAGAACCTGTTGGTTGCGCACAGTCATGACACGATTCTCTGCTTCACCAGTTCGGGGCGCGTGTTCTGGTTGCGCACTTTTCAGTTTCCGATGGCCGGTCCGAATTCTCGCGGTCGACCCATCGTCAACTTGTTACCGGCGCTGGAAACCGGTGAGAAGGTGAATGCGATGTTGCCCATTCGAGAATACAGCGAAGACCGCTTCGTGTTCTTCGCGACCCAGGCTGGTGTCGTCAAGAAGACCCCGCTCAGCGATTTTTCGCGACGGCGCACTAGTGGAATCCGCGCAGTGGAGCTGGACGAGGGGGATCAACTGGTCGACGTCGCAATCACTGACGGGACACGCGATGTGATGCTGTTCGCATCCAACGGCAAGGCAATACGATTTGCCGAAGACGCAGTGCGTGCCGTCGGCCGCACTGCACGTGGCGTACGCGGCATGACGCTGTCCAAGGGCGAGCGTGTGGTCAGCATGATTGTCGCCGACGTCGGCGACATTCTTACAGCTACCGAGCGTGGCTTTGGCAAGCGCACGCCATTGGACGATTATCCACGCAAGGGCCGTGGTACCCAGGGCGTGATTGCCATTCAGACGTCCGATCGCAACGGTCAGCTGGTGGGTGCATTGCAGGTCACCGAGTCGTTTGAAGTCATGTTGATTTCCAACCAGGGCACGTTGGTGCGTACCCGGGTGTCCGAGATCGCCCAGGTTGGGCGCAACACGCAGGGCGTCACCTTGATTCGCCTGCCCGCCGACGAGGTGTTGGTCAGCATTGCGCGTGTGGAAGCGCTTCCGGAAGAAAACGGTGATGACGATAGCGCTGGAACGTCCGACACCAGCGTGGTCGATGCACCGTGAGGCCAGGGTCGCGGTTACGTTTCATCAGCCGATCGGTGCTTTCTGTCTGTTCATTGTTTTTCGCCACCGAGGTGATTGCCGATGCCGCGGCGGTGATGCAATCGACCGAAGTCACCAGCGCGCGCGATGCTGTCATGCCTTATGTGGTGAGCATCATGGTGGTACGGGAAGACCATGTGCAGGGACGGGGTCAGCTCAGTCTGAGTAGCGGAAGCGGCACAATTATCAGCGCCAACGGGCATGTCGCCACCAATGCGCACGTTACCGAAAACGGCGAGCGCTTCCGCGTGGTGTTGGCGGACAAGCGCGAACTGCCAGCGCGATTGGTCGGCGTTGACGAGCTCAGCGATATCGCTGTGCTGCAGATTGATACGCGTCTGCAAAAGCGTTTCGCGTTCGCTAATTTTGCCGAACGCAATACCCTGCAGGCGGGCGACACTGTGCTGGCAATGGGCGCACCTTGGGGGCTGGAGCAGTCGTTGTCTCAAGGCGTGGTCAATCATCCGGCACGACTGATGGTGTCGTTGTTTCAGGATGAAGCTGACTACGAGCAACAGCTGGGTCGCAATCAGCCTACGGCGCGTTTCTATGCATGGATCCAGCACGATGCATCGATTGCGCCGGGTAATTCGGGTGGTCCCTTAGTAAACCTCAGCGGACAGATCGTCGGCATCAACACACGCGGCAGCCTGGCCGGAGGCGATATGGCATTTGCCATTCCTGCGGAGATCGCCCGCCGGATTGTGCTGCAGTTGATCGAGTTCGGCGAGGTCAAGCGCAGTTTCTTCGGCTTCAGCATTCGCTCGCTCAAGGGGTCAGGGTTAAGTGAGGGCGTGTTGGTCAGTTCGGTACAGCAGGATTCTCCGGCGGATGCCGCTGGCCTCGTTCCTGGCGATCACATTTTGAAGATCGATGGTCGCCCGGTGACGGTCGCGCAACCTGAGCAAGTGCCGACGTTTCTGCGCGAATTGACTGAACGTGCGCTCGGTAGTTCCATGGCGTTGGAGGTGCAGAACGCGTCTGGCACGCGCCTGCTGGATATGAAGTCGCAGCACTATCCTCCCGACCTTGGCGATAATGTTGAGATAAAGGCATGGGGACTAACGCTTAGCGAAGTGACGCCAGCGATTGCGCGTTCTCGCTTGCTTGAGCATGAAACTGGATTGATTGTGACCGGAGTATTGCCCGGTCGACGCGCAGCGACGGCGCACCCGCCGCTGGCGGTTGGCGATGTGATCTTTACCGTCGATGCGAAGCCAGTGGCACTGGTGGCGGATGTAGCGCCACTCGGGCGCCCCAATGGCAGCGGAGATGGTGCGCACATCGTAGCCTTTGAACGCGCCGGCACTTCGATGGTTTCGCTGCTCGACGCGCAGCCCGGCGAAGACAAAGGCAACAAGCTGCGTGAGTTGCCAAAGCCCTGGGTGGGCATCGACGCACAACCGATCAGCGCGACAACCGCGCGTCTGATCGGCGGCCTTGCCGAGGGCGGGTATCGCGTTACGCGGGTGTACCCAGGGCCTGCGCAGCGCGCTGGCGTACGCGTCGGCGATCTCATTACCGGCTTGGACGGTGACCCGGTGCCAGTTTCCGGGGACACCGATGACACCGCGCTGCAACAGCGGATTCGCGATGCGCTGGTCGACCAGCCCTTGCTGTTCGATCTATGGCGCGATGGCAAGGCGGTGCAAGTGAGCGTCGCGCCCGGCGTGGCGCCTGACGCGCGCAGCTCGTTGAAGTCCTGGCAGGTCGACTGGCTCGATCTTGGCGTGCGTACGCTCGGTTTCTACGATCGAATCGAGAGACGTCTGCGCAAGAACCAGCGCGGCGTCGTAGTCGAGAGCGTAGAAGCAGGAGGTTTGGCCGGCTTGGCCAACATCAAGCCTGGAGATGTCATTCTGATGGTAGACGGTCACCGAGTGGATGACCTGGAGCGCTTCAAGCAACTGGTTCGCCGCGATGCTCGTCCCGCTGATCGCAACATGAGTTTTCTGATACTGCGCGCTGCGCGTACCCGGCTATTGTTTCTGGATATGGGATGGGAGAAATCGCAATGAACCCGCGTGCACTTCGTGTCTTGTGGGCAGTCCTGATGGTGTTTGGAGCGCAGCTGGTCGGCGCCAGTCCGATGGACGAGGAAAGCAAACAGATTTTCGCGCAACTGTTGCGTGAACATGCCGATAGCGTGGTGCGCGTCAGTTTCGTCATGAAGTCGAGTTACCAGGGACAGGAGCAGAGTCAGGAATCGTCTGCAACCGGCGTGATCGTCGATCCACGTGGACTCATTCTGGTGCCGCGCATGGTGGTCGAGCCGACATTTCCGGGTATTGACAAACTGACCAACGAACAGCGGGCAAGCTTCAAGCTCGAAGCGCGCGACTTTCGTGTGCGCTTCGCCGGGCGCGACACCCCGTTGGAAGCCGAAGCGCTGACTTCCGATCCGGATCTGGGCATCGCCTGGCTGCGCCTCGTTGCTGTGCCTGCAGACGGAAACAACGCGCAAGAGGTGGTGCCGAAGTCATCGCAGAACGACGCGCCAGTCGCGCCCACTTATCCGGCCGTCGATTTGAGCGATGACGCAAAAGCTGCGTCCGGGCAAGCCTATTACGTCATCGAGAGAGTGGAGGACCGCTATGGCGGTGCGCCGATCATTTCCTGGGGCGTGCTG
>JANMSL010000249.1:0-2539 GCA_031389245.1 Lysobacterales bacterium
CCAATATTGACATTGGCGATGCCGCAGTCCGAACCGGCGGCGCTGAGGAACCTCTCGGCATGACGCATGTCGGTGGTGAAGATCGACGACGACAGTCCCTGCGGCACGCCGTTTTGCAACGCGATGGCTTCGTCCAGCGTCTTGAACGGCATCACATAGAGAATGGGCGCGAAGGTTTCAGTCTGCACGCATTCGTCACTGTTCTTGACACCGCGAATAATGGTTGGTTTGACATAGTTGCCGGCGCCGGCAATGGCAACGCCGCCGACTATCACCTTGCCGCCGGCTGACTTGGCCGACTCGATTGCCGTCAGGAAACGGTTCACCGAAGCCTTGTCGATCAGCGGTCCCATCAGCGTGCCGGGTTCAAGCGGGTCACCGATACGTGATTCGAGCTGCTTGTAAGCGCCGACCAGGGTGTTGCACACATCTTCGATGATCGACTCATGAACAAACACGCGGCGCGTGCTGGTGCAGCGCTGCCCAGCGGTGCCGACTGCGCCGAACACGATCGCCGGAATCGCCAGTTTCAGATCTGCAGTCTGGTCGACGATGATGGCGTTGTTGCCACCGAGTTCAAGCAACGAGCGGCCCATGCGCTGCGCGACGCGCTCGCCAACCAGACGGCCGACGTGGGTCGAGCCGGTGAACGAAATCAACGGAACGCGACGGTCGTCAACAAAGCCTTGCGCGAGCTCACTGCCAACATCGTTGAACAGGAAGAAGATGTCCGGATAGCCGTTGGCACGCAGTACTTCGTTGCAGATGCGCATCGAGGCGACGGCCGACAGCGAAGTTTTCGGCGAAGGTTTCCAGATGGTGATGTCGCCGCAGATCGCAGCAAGAAATCCGTTCCAGGCCCAGACTGCGACCGGAAAATTGAACGCGCTGATTACCCCGACCAAGCCGAGCGGCTGATACTGCTCGTACATGCGGTGGCCCGGACGCTCGGAATGCATGGTGTAGCCGTACAACATCCGGCTCTGACCCACGGCGAAATCGGCGATGTCGATCATCTCCTGAACTTCACCATCGCCTTCGGCTTTGATTTTGCCCATCTCCAGCGCGACCAGTGAGCCCAGCGCGTCCTTGTGCTTGCGCAAGGCATCGCCGCACAGACGGATCGCTTCACCGCGCTTGGGCGCCGGCGTCGTGCGCCAGATCGCGAAAGCAGCTTCAGCGCGCTCGATGATCGTCTCGTAGTCGGCCTGACTGGAAGCATGCACCTGGGCGATGGCTTCGCCGGTGCTTGGGTTGACCGATTCCAGGATGCCAGCGTCGCTGGTCGACGACCATTGGCCTTGGCCCAGATACGTACCGGAATTCACCGCGCCCAGGCCGAGCGCGTTCAATACTTGATGAGACATGGAAACCTCGGAGACTCGTAGGATTGTGAGACAGCTGCCGACGCAAAGCGCCCGAGCAAGGCCGAGCATTCTAGCGTAGGCGCGCCAGATGGCGAATATTCCAGTGTAGGAGCGGCGTCAGCCGCGATTCCACCCGCCACGATACTGACTGAAACGTTCCGCAGCTCAAGTAGGAGCGGCATCAGCCGCGATTCCACCCGCTACGATACTGGCTGAAACATTCCGCCGCCCAACCAGGAGCGGCCAAATACAACAGCCGCAGCCTGACCCGCTCCGCCGTCAAAGGCGCACTCCCAGACCCGCGAATCGCGGCTCGCACCCCACCTACAGTAGAATGCGCGGCCAAGTCCTCGTAGCTCAGCTGGATAGAGCGTTCGCCTCCTAAGCGGAAGGTCGCCGGTTCGAATCCGGCCGAGGACGCCATTCAGTTGTTTGTTAGTACCTCGCGCGCCCGTCGCATCCTTCTTATGATCCGTAATCTTGCCGCCTATCAATTCGTTCCCATTCATGACCCGGACGCGCTGGTGCACAGTGTGCGCGCGCACTGCGTGGATGCCGGCTTGCTCGGCACCATCGCGGTCGCAGACGAGGGCATCAATTGCTTCGTCGCCGGAACGCCCATTGCGGTAGGCGGTTTCGTCGACTGGTTGAAAGCGGACCCTCGCTTTGCAGCGATGCCGGTCAAACTCAGTGACAGTGAGTCCGTGCCGTTCAAACGACTGCGCGTCAAGCGCCGGCGCGAGATCATTACTTTCCGTCGACCGCACATCGCGCCCGGCGCCGGTCGTGCGCCTTCGGTTTCAGCACAGACGTTGTCGCGTTGGCTCAAGGCGGGTCGCGACGATGCCGGGCGCGAACTGTGCCTGCTCGACACGCGCAATGAACAGGAAGTGGCGCATGGCACGTTTGCTGGCGCCTTGACGCTACCGATTGCCGGCTTTACCCAATTGCCCGACGCCCTGGAACCGCACCGTGCGTCATTGCAGGGCAAGACGATCGTCAGTTTCTGCACCGGCGGCATTCGCTGCGAGAAATCGGCGCTGTGGATGCGGGCGGTGGGCTACGAGAATGTGCTGCAACTCGACGGTGGCATTCTGGGTTATTTCGAACAGGTCGGCGGATTCGGGTTCCATAATAATTGTTTTGTGTTCGACGAACGCGTTGCACTCGAC
>JANMSL010000269.1:0-2960 GCA_031389245.1 Lysobacterales bacterium
ACGAGACTTTCAACCTCTCCAATATTGCGGATAGTGCAACCGAATACGCACGCTTCCGTCTGCTGCTGGGTGCCGAGAACTTTCTTGCAGGCAGAACTCTTGATCTACTTAGAGCAAGTGGTGAAGCGGAACGAGAGATTACCCGAAAGCTCTATGCCGATTACAAGATCCTCAGGCATGGTTTGATAATCAGTCTTTTGCAGGCGAATGATTCTTTGTGCGTATTCCGGCGAACGTGACCGTTCATTCCGGTTGAACGTGACCGCTGCGCATTCGATGGTGTTACGCGGTTAAATTGTAATGTCTGCGGTCACGATGGGTCGATGTTTTTCTCCTTTTTGCCGGTTTTCTGTCGGGTTTTGCGCAGCGAATCACCGGTCAGTGTGAAGCGGTGATTGCGCTGCATGATTCGGTCGAGGATCGCGTCCGCGATCGTGGCGTCGCCGATCCAGGTATGCCAATGCTCAACCGGCAATTGACTCGTAATGATCGTGGCCTTGTGGGCGGCGCGGTCGTCGATGATCTCCAGCAGGTCGGCCCGGGTCATGCTGTCGATGGCGCCCATCCCCCAGTCGTCGAGGACCAGCACATCGGTCTTGGCAAGCTGGATGAGCCACTTGCCGAAGGTGCCGCTGCCGTGCCGGATGCGTAGTTCTTCCTGCAGGCGGGGCACACGCTGATAGAGTGCGGGGTACCCACGGCGGCAGGCGTATTGGGCCAGTGCACAGGCGAGCCATGACTTGCCCGCGCCGGTCGGGCCGGTAATCAGGACGCTGTGCCCGGCACTGACCCAGTCCCCTAACGCCAGACTCATCACCTCCCGACGGTCGATCCCGCGACCGGACCGGCTGTCGATGTCCTCAATGGCCGCCTGTCCGTATTTCAGGTGTGCGTTCTTGAGCAGGCGCAGGAGCTTCTTGTCGTTGCGGCAGTGGACTTCCCGATCGACCAGCAGCGCCAGACGTTCTTCAAAGCTCAGGGCGGCGATGCCGGACTGTGTCAGTTGTTCTTCCAGGCCCATCGCCAGACCGTCGAGTTTCAAGGTACGCAGTTGCGCCAGGGTGGTGTGCATCATCATCTCAAGATTCCTTATTGATAGTAGCCAGGGCCACGCAGGTGGGCATGGTCGGGACTGATCCAGTCGGCCGCCGTGGTCGGCGTGCTTTGGTCACGGTTGTTGGCCAAAATGTCGCGCACATGGCGATACCGGCAGGCGCCGATCTGTAACGCCAGCATGCAGCCCGCTTCCAGCCGGGGCCGGCTGTAGCGTTTGGCCAGCGACAGCAAGCCTAGGCAGGCGCGATAACCGTGTTCGGGATGCTTGTTCTCGGCCATCAGCCGCGTCACCACCTCGGCCGTGGCCGGGCCGATGCTTTGGCCCCAGTGGACCAGTCGCTGCGGCGTCCATTCCATATGGGCGCGATGGGCAGCCGGCATGTGTTCGGCGATGGTGGTGAAGCCGCCCTGCCGGTGGCTGCGCGCATGGCTGGCCACGCGCTGTCCGCGATGCAGGATCTCGACACCCGAGGCGGTGACCCGCGCATCGAGCACCTGGCCGACCAGAGCGTGCGGCACGCTGTAGCGATGGCGCTCGACTTCGACGTGATAGTCGATGTGTGCCTTGACGGTCTTGAAGTGCGCCATCTCATACCGCTGCGCCGGCAAGGGCAGCAAGACCGGCTGATCGAGCGCCACGAAGGTGCTGGCGCGGCTGCCGGGCAGTTTCTGGAAGGGGCGCTCGTTGAGCCGTGTCAGCAAGGGCGCGATGGCTTGGTTGACTTCATGCACGCTCGCGAACGACTGATGCCGCAGGCGCGCCATGATCCAGCGCTCGACGATCTGCACCGCCGACTCCGCCTTGGCCTTGTCCTGGGGATGGTAGGGCCGCGCCGGCAGGATAGAGGTGCCGTAATGTCGCGCGAAGTCGAGCACGGTGTCGTTGCTGCGCGGCTCGTAGCGGTTGGCGTCCGCGATCAGGGCTCTCGGGTTATCGGGCACGATGAGCTGTGTGACCCCGCCATAAAAGCTCAGCGCCCGTGCCGTCGATTCGAGCCAGTCGGCCATCGTTTCGCGCGGTGTGGCGTAGACGAAGGTATAGCTGGAGGCACCCATCGCGGCCACGAAGATATGGGCGCGGCTGCCATCGGTCAAGCCGATCGTGGGGCCGGCGTAATCGATGAACAGCTTCTCGCCGGCGCGATGGACCTGGCGCATCGAGCGCTTGAGTTTCCGGGCGAAACGTCGGTAGTTGTCGCAGAACTGGGAATACCCGTAGGTCTGCCGATCCGCGTGATCGGTCCGGTATTCCTCCCACAGCAGCATCAGCGTCATGCCCTTGCGGCGCAACTCCTGATGGAGGCGACCGTAGTCCGGCTGAACATGATCGCGCGGTTTCTGCGGCGCAACCAGCAGCCGCCGTTCCAGCGCCGCTTCGTCATCGCCCTGCACGGCCGGCCAGTCCAGACCTGCCGATGCCGCCAGCCCCACATATTTGGTGACGACGCCCTTCGAAATGCCCAGCGCAGCGGCGATTTGCTCGTGCGAGAGCTTGGCGTCCAGCTTCAAACGCAGTACGTCTTTTATCTTACGCATATTGATCCTTGGTGCGGGCACGCTGTCTCCAGACAAAAAGCCGGAAGCGTATCCGCTCGGTTGCTCAAATGCGTAACACCATTACTGCGTTGTACGACGCCGTTCCGGCATCGTGACCGATGATTCCGGTATCGTGACCGGCGATTCCGGAACTGGTCCGAAATCGGTCACGTTCGACCGGAATGAGCGGTCACGATGAACCGGAATGACCGGTCACGTTCGTCCGGAATCGTCGGTCACGATGGTCCGGAATACCCAATATTTTTACGGAATTCTAAGGAACCAGCGTGAATTGTTTTGCGAAGGATAGCTATGGGAAAAATCGCTAAACATTATCGCGCCTTCCCTTAAACAAGCGCAATTCAAGC
>JANMSL010000314.1:0-3502 GCA_031389245.1 Lysobacterales bacterium
GCGGACCCGGCCGCGATAAACACACGGCAACGTCATTTCGCGCCCAGGTGTGCTCCTACGGCGTGCCGCTGTCCTTCTGGGGCATGCCGCTCTCGTAGGAGCGGACCCGGCCGCGACAATTGTTGCCGAACTCTAATCGAATCGCGCCCAGGTGCGCTCCTACGGTGTGCCGCTGTCCTTTTGGTTGAGGGTCAACGCTAAGCAGGTCAGCGCAAACCAATTCGCCTCATGAAAAGTAATTCGCCGTCAAATTACTTGGATATTGCCCAGAAGCGGACTACGCTGAATGCTCAAATCCGCGAAGGGGATCGCCATGCGCGCTTTGTCGCTTGCTCTGATTCTGGGTCTGATGCCCTCATGGACCGCCGCCGCAGCACTCTCCGAATCGCCAACCGTGCTTCACGCTGCTTCCAAAGCAGCACTCCGGCTCCAGCGGGACAAGGCCGCGATCCCGGTCACCGTGCAGCCCAACAGTTACTTGTCTTTCTATGTTGACCTGCCATCAAACATCGCGTCCGCGACCGTGACAACGAGCGGAGCAACCGGCGAGGTCGATTTGTTGATTCGACAGGGAATTGCACACACCGCCAATAATCTGCAGGATTTGATCAGCCAATCATCACACGTGGCCAATACGGTAGGCGGCAACGAGTCGCTCACGGTCACGCGCAACTCGACGCGTGCGATCACGCCGGGCCGTTGGTGGCTGACCATCGTCAACCCGTCCGCATCCGCCGTCGACGTGCAGCTCGACGTGTCGACCAGCAACGCGGGCAACCCGTTTGCGTTGTCAGCGGGGCAATCGGGCACTTGGTATCAGCCCAGCAAAACCTATCAAGGGTTTTTCGTTGAAATGCTCTCGCCCACTTCCGCGCTGGCGATCTGGTTCACTTTCCAACCGGATGGCCGACAGGCGTATCTGCTCGGCGTCGGCACGGTCAGCGGCGACAAAATCACTTTCCCGGAAATGACACGCACGCGCGGCGGCAAATATGGTGCCGCCTTCGTCGCTTCGTCTGTCGTCCGAGAAAGCTGGGGCAGCTTGGTGCTGACCTATGATGCGTGCAATTCCGGCTACGCCAGCTACCTCCCTTCGGAGACAGCTTCACTGCAAGGTTGGCCGACTGAGCAGCTGTACTTGTCGCGGCTCACTACTATTTCGGGGTTGGCTTGCCCCACCGCTTTTAGCGCCACTCAGGCATCGGGCAAATACCTGCGTGCCGGCATCTCCGGCGCGTGGTTCGACCCTGCGCGCTCGGGCGAGGGTTGGCTGGTGGAAGCACTCACCAACACACTCGGCCTGATTTACTGGTTCAGCTACACGCCCACCGGCGAGCAAGCCTGGTGGGGCGGTGTCGGCGATATCACCAATGGCAGCATCACCGTGAACGCGGCAGTGCAACCGGTCGGCGGCCGTTTTGGTGAAGGCTACAACCCCGCACAGGTGACGCTGACACCGTGGGGGCCGTTTGCGATGACTTTCAATACCTGCACCCATGCCGTTTTGGCGGCGTATGGCCCTGCAGGATACGGCGCATTCGACTACGCCAACATCGCGCGCATCACCACACTCGCCACTACCAACCCCTGCGGATTCGCGGTCTCGCCCGTTGTCGTGAACGGTTCAGTGCAGGCACCGTCGGGCAGCTTTGCCGACGGCGACACCAACAATCCGGACACACCCAATCGCGACAACGACGTGCCGGCACAGGAACAAGTGCTGAGCAATCCGGCAATCGTGTCTGGTTTTCTTGCGGCGACGGGCACTGGTCGTGCGGGAGATCGGTTCCAGACCGAAACTGACATTTTTGACGCGTACACGTTGCCGATGGTGCAGGGTCAGGTGATCCGCCTTGCAATCTCCGATCACAATGCTGCTGTGCCTACCGCGAGAGATTTCGACCTGCGACTTTATCGCGCCAACGATCCGTCCCAGCCCATCGCGTCGTCGGAGGGCACGGGTGCCATCGAGCAGATCATAGTTCCGGAATCGGGCAACCTCGATATCGTGTTGATTGCCTATTCTGGCTTCGGCAACTACGTGCTGTCAGTGGACAACAACGGCACTGCAATGTCATCCGTGCCCGGTGCGCTGTCGTCTCTGTCCAAGATCAGCCCGGGTGACATCATCGTCGCGCTTAAAACACCTGACCCTCGACCGGGCAAGGCGGCAAGCAAAGCCGTAGAACTCGGCCTGCGATTTGAGGCGGGTGCAGCGGATCGTTCGATGCTGTTCAACATTGGCGACGCAACGCAGCGCAAGGCCGCGGCCAAGTCATTGGGCGTGCGCGCCGGAATGCTGGACCAGAACAGCCCATGGACGATCAGCGATCCGGAGCATCGCGCCAATTACGAGTTGATCCAGTTTGTGAAGGCGTTGCGGGCAAGGGCGGAGATTGAGTACGCGGAGCCGAACTTTATTGCGCAAGCCATGGCTGTTCCAAACGACCCTGACTACCAGTTCCAATGGCACTACCCGATGATCAACTTGCCGCAGGCTTGGGACATCACAACGGGCAGCAGCAATGTGGTGGTCGCGGTGATCGATACCGGAGTGGTCAATCATCCCGACTACGGCAGCAACCTCGTCGGCAGCTTGGGCGCCGATTTTATTCGTAACCCGCTGAGTTCCTTGGATGGTGATGGCGTCGACGTAAACGCGTTCGACGTAGGTGACGAAGATAACCCGGACGGGTCCTCTTCGTTTCACGGCACACATGTTGCGGGCACCGTAGGGGCAGCATCCAACAACGACAGCGGGGTTTCCGGGGTGAGTTGGTCTGCAAGTCTTATGCCGGTGCGAGTACTCGGCAAAGGCGGCGGCAGTTGGTACGACATCGCTCAAGGCATACGTTGGGCAGCACGGCTTTCGAGTGATTTGGGAGTTTTACCTGCCCGAAAAGCGGACGTAATCAATATGAGCCTCGGTGGGCTTTCACCTACGTGTCCGACGGAAGTCGCATCTGCGATCAACGCAGCACAGTCCGTTGGTGTAATTGTTGTCGTTGCCGCCGGAAATGAAAACACATCTCAAGCTGCGACTCCTGCGAATTGTCCTGGCGCCATTGCGGTTAGTGCTGTGGATCCTTATGGTCAACGGGCCAGCTACAGTAACTTCGGTCCAAACATTGATGTCGCCGCACCGGGCGGAGACCAAAATCGGTTCGGTCGCTACGGTGGCGTGCTAAGCACCAGAGCTGATGACGTCACCGGCACAACAGTTCCCAACTATGATTTTCTGCAAGGAACCTCAATGGCTGCGCCGCATGTTGCCGGTGTAGTTGCCCTGATGAAGTCAGTCCACGCTGGGCTAACACCGGTTCAATTCGACGGCTTGCTTGCTAGCGGAGCCATCACCCAGGACCTCGCCAACAATGGCCCAACGGTGCGCGATGACATCTACGGCTACGGTCTGATCGACGCCTTCAAAGCCGTCGGCGAAGCACGCCGACTCGCAACGAATCAAACGCTGCCGCCCGCAGCCTTGGTAGCCCCCTCGGCA
>JANMSL010000323.1:0-4884 GCA_031389245.1 Lysobacterales bacterium
GGTTCTTGCGTTGGGTCTGGGCAGGCGAACGAAAGGCCACTCTAGTAGACGCCTCGCCACTTTCGACTCCGGCCACGACTTGATTCGATGTGGCAATACAAGACGCGACCCCTTTTGTTCGCTTTTGCTTTGTTTCCTTCATCAGCAGTACCAATTTCTCATCGAGCTCCCGCCGTCGCGGGCGCGCACGGCGAACCGTTGAAACCCCGCCGCAACCTGGATGCCCTATTCTTGGCTTCCAATCGAACTGCGGAGTGCAACACCAAGGCTTTGCCAACGCCCATGACCACTGCTGGTTCCAACGCAGTCGCGCTTTCGAGTTCCGGTCGCGACGACATCGCCGACAGGTGTGCTTTCCGAAACAGCCTTTGGGACCTTGTGCCGATGTACCTGTCGCTGTGCGCCAGTTCGAAGACCGACTCAATCCGTGGCACGCGTACCCGTCGCAATCCGGTTCTGTCCTGAGGCTGTGACGTTGCCACCTGAACCACATTTTGCAGCAGTGTTTCGCTGTTGAACGCGCATCGCGCGACTTAAAAAATTTGTGTATCGAAAAGAGGGAATGTATGAAGCGACGTGGATTTCTCGCAGGACTTGGGCAAGCGGTGAGCGCGGCTTGCGCCGGCGGTGTGCTGGCAGCGCATTCGTCGCAGGTGCGTGGCGCGCAGGGCAATGCATCGCCGACGGGCGGACCGATCTTTGCTGACGGCTACGAGGGCCTGGGTTTCACTACCGACACGTTCAGCGTCACTGCCTTTGGCAGCAAGACATCGCAGTCCTACTTTGAAGACTTCGAGGACCACGCGCCCGGCGCCGCCGTCTCACCTGTGGGACGGATTCATCTTTCGCATAGCCCCGGCCAGACGATCTCGACAACTCGCGCGTTTCACGGCACGCGCTCGCTGCAGAATCTTTACTCGACAAACGCCTTCCCCAAGGATTACCTGGTACTGAGCGGCACGCGTCCGCGCTTTTACTTCAGCTGCCAGCTTTACTACAGCGGCACCCTGACCGGTGCCCGGGTCTGGAAGCAGGGCCGCATCGGGTCCGGTGAGGTGTATCACGGCACGCTGCAGGCCGGCGAGTCGTGGACCACCGACAACTCGCTTCCCGAACATTTTGGCGGCGGAATCAACAACTCCAATGGCATCACCTCATGGAGCGCACACAATTTGGCCGCGCCGAATGCAGTAGAGGTGTACGACCTCAACCGCTGGATGTTCTATGAGTTCGAACATTACTCGGGTACGGTCAACAATTCCGACTCGGTGACCCGCGCCACGGTAGACGGTGTGCCGGTGCTGATCTGGAATCAGCGGCCCTTCCTCACCAGCGCAACCTCATCACTGCCGGAATGGTTTCTGACCGCGATCAATGGTCTGGACGGTGACCCGCCGGTCGTCGTCAACATGGACCTCGTGTATGCCGACGAGTCGCGGGCGAGAGTCGTATTCACCAATGCGGCGAACTACGGTGCGTCGTCGCTGTTCAATATCCAGCCCATCGTGAGTTACGCCGACACCCAGATCATCACCCGGCGCAGCACACCGAGTTTCCCGCTGGGAGCGACCGTGCACGTGCACGCATGGACCGATGCCGGCGACTATCGCTACCTGGGGAACCGAGTGCTGGGCTGAGCGACTGGGGCGCCCTCCAGGCTACGAGCCGCATGGCATTTTTCGCGCCATGGGTCAGCGGGATCTATGACCCTTGGGCAAATCGCTGGAAGCGCTGCGCGGTCGTCGTGGCCGTCGACGACTCGGCTGCGTGGAAGCGTTCGCGGCGGGGCAACAGCTGACGTTGCAACGATGGCCCGCGTTCGTCAGTTTGCACGTATTGCTTGGCACCACCCACTCCGAGCGCACGACGATGAAACCGACACTGCTCACTTTTTCGATGTTGATCCTGGCCTCGCTGTCGACCGCGCAGGCGGCGACCTTCACCGTCACGCGCATGGATGATCCGGCGCCCGACGCGTGTACCGCGACGGACTGCTCGTTGCGTGAAGCGGTGCTGGCTGCGGAACTCACCGCTGCGGCCGATTCGGTGGTGCTTGGGACGGGCACATATGTACTTACGCGGGTGGCACCCGAAGGAAGCGAGTTCACCGGCACGGCCGGTCCGCTGTGGGTGGTCACACCGCTCACGATCACGGGCGCAGGCGCAACACGGACCCGCATCCGCTGGGATGCGATCACGCCGCACGGCCACTCTGTAATCCGGTTCGGCAACGCGGTCGGATCGACGCAAATGACGATCAGCGCCGTCACCTTATCGCATGGCCGCGGCACCAGCGGCGGCTGCATCTATGCTTCCTCGCCGCGCGGCGCCGCCAATCTCCTCGTATTGGACCGCACCACGCTGGAGTTGTGCGAAACATTTTATGGCGGGGGGGTGTCGCTGTGGTTCACCAACCTCAGCCTAAGGGGCGCGCGCATCCGCGACAACGTGGCCTCGCATCATGGCGGCGGGATCTGGATCTGGGGCGATGCCGACATCGACAGCCAGAAGTCGGTGATCAGCGGCAACAGTGCGGGCTCGTTCGGCGGCGCGGTCGCGCTGGACGGGGAGCCCATGTATCAGTTCTACACCAATGTGATTTGGGCGGATGACGGCAGCAGCGTCGTGCGCGACAACCATGCTGGACAAATCGGAGGCGCGATCTCGCTGTGGAATGCCTCGACCCTCGACCTGTCGACCATCGACAGCGCCCCCGCAGGACAGCTGATGACGATCTCGAACAACACCTCCGCCGGCACCGGTGGTGCCATCTATTTGGGGAACTTTGGCGTGCAGGCCGGCGGCATCAACCGTCTGCGCCGGCTGCGCATCAATGACAACGAAGCCGTAGGCGATGGCGGTGCGGTGCATGCTGAAGGTGCATTGCACATTGCCGACGTCGAAATGGCGCGCAATCGCACGACCACGGGTGTCGGTGGCGGCATCGCCCTGTACGGTGCCAACCTCTTCGATCGCGTCGTGGAACGCGTGAGTCTGCGTGACAATGTCGCGGTCAACGGCGGCGGTGGTGCTATCGCTGCGGGCTGCCAAGCCTTCGAGGTCAGCAACAGCGCGATCTTCGGCAATCAAGCCGGCGCAGGCCGCGGCCAGGCGATCGAGACCGTAGGCGCCGCCACGCTGCGACACGTTACGGTAAGCGACAACGTGAGCAGCTCGGTCGGATCGCCCGCGCTGCGCAAACTGCACGACTCCCTGTGCGGCAACACCCAGATGCGCTACGCCAACAGTCTGATCGTCGATGCATGCCGATCGACAGTCGCCAGCCAGATGCTCAGCGACGGCGGCAACCAGTTCGGGCCGGCCGCCGCCGCGTGCCCGACGCTGTCGCAATACGACCGTCGACAATCGGTGGCAAGCGTGTTCCGACTTTCGATCGACACGTTTGGCGGCGACTTCGAAGTGCTCGGTTGGCCGAACGATCTGGTCACACGTCCGCAACGCAACTTCGGACGGCAGGCCTTCTGCACGCCAGACGACATTCGCGGCGCGCTGCGCGTCGACGGCAGGTGCGATGCGGGCGCGTTCGAGCAGTAGCTCGCGCCGACCTCTCGCCGAAAAAAGTAAGGCGCGAGCCGAAGGGCATTGCGCCGCCATGGTGCGACAGCCCGGCAAAACGCACAGTGGCGGCCCGGATTGCATCGAATCAACTTTTAGCTTCGCTTTTGGTCCGGGAATGTATAGTTTGTCGGGCAAGGTGGGCACGGTGCCGGCCACGAATCACGGGGTGATGTTATGGGTCTTGTGCAGGCAGTGATGGGTTCGATTGGCGGTGTGCTCGCCGACCAGTGGAAGGACTTCTACACGGTTCCGGACGGGTTGCCGGCGACGGCGGCGCTGTTCGCCGCGGTGCCGCGCGGCACCAACGCGGGACGCGGTTCGAATACAAAGGGTTCCTCGAACATCATCACCAATGGTTCGAAGATCGTCATTCCGGAAGGTTACGGCTTACTGTTGTTCCAGGATGGCGCGGTCACCGGCTTCGCAGCCGAGCCCGGGGGTTACGAGTGGCGGTCGGACGACCTCAACTCGAAGTCGATCTTCGCCGGCAACGGCCTCGTTGATTCGCTCATCAAGCAGAGCTGGGAGCGTTTCAAGTTCGGTGGCCAGCCGGGTTCGCAACAGGCCGCTTTCTTTGTCTCGTTGAAGGAGCTGCCGGACAACCGCTTCGGTACCCAATCCGAAATCTATTGGGACGACGGTTTCCTCGGCACGCAAGTCGGTGCTGTGACGCGTGGCTCCTACACGCTGAAAATTGTCGATCCGATCCTGTTCGTGAAGAACTTCGTGCCGGCCCGTTATCTCCAGCCCGGTCAGGTGTTCGATTTCACCGATATGGACAATGCCGCCGCCAGCCAACTTTTCAACGAAGTGGTTGGATCGCTCGCGCCGGCCTTCAGCATGTACACGAACGACCCGAGCAAGGGCAATCGCATCACCAAGCTCCAGCAGGACTCGGTCGGTTTTGCCAAGAGCTTGTCTGCTGCGGTGGAGAATGCTTATCAGTGGAAATCCGATCGCGGCCTGGTCATCGCCAAGACCGCCATCGTTTCCATTGAATACGACGCGAACACGCGCGAACTGCTGAAGACCGTGCAGCGCGCCGACGCGCTGGCCGGTGCACGCGGCAATTCCAATTTGCAGGCCAGCGTCGCGCAGGGCATGCAGTCAGCGGGGGAGAATGGCGGTGCGGCGGGCATCATGGGCTTGGGCATGGCGTCGGGAATGATGGGCGGCATCGGCAGCTTGCAGCAGCCGGTGGCGCCGCCCGCGCCAGCGGCCGAAGACCCGATCTCCAAATTGAAGAAGGCCAAGGAGATGCTCGACCTCGGCCTGATCACGCAGGCCGATTACGACGCGGCCAAA
>JANMSL010000332.1:0-2425 GCA_031389245.1 Lysobacterales bacterium
CATCTGTTGGATCATGCTGTCCAGACCGCCGGCATTGGCTGCTACCAGCAGGTTGTGTACACCGCCCGCATTGCCCGTGGTCGTGAGCCCGAGCTTGCGTGCCGAATAGCTGCCCAACACGTAACGACTGAGTACACCATCGTGCACCAAACCGCAGCGGGTGGCGGCAACCCCTTCAGCATCGTAGGCGCCGGAGCCATGGCCGCGCTCAATAAACGGATCTTCCTCGATCTGAAACCAATCAGGCAGGATTCGTTTGCCCTGATGATCGAGCAGAAAGCTGGCCTTGCGATAGAGTGCGCCGCCGCTGATCGCGCCAACCAAGTGGCTGATCAGACCGCGTGCCACTTCGGATGTGTACAGCACCGCGCACTGGCGGGTACCCAATTTGCGACTGTCAAGGCGCGCCAAGGTGCGCTGTGCTGCGCGCCGACCGATCGCCTCGGGCAACTCCAGGTCTGCGGCACAGCAAGTGCTGGAATACCAATGATCGCGCTGCATGCCCTTGTCGTCTTCGGCAATCATCGAGCATGAGAGCGAATGGCGCGTGCTGCGTTCGCGCCCGAAGAAGCCATGAGAATTGGCGTAGACCGATACGCTCTCGCCACTACTGACATTGGCCCCATCGGAATTGCTGATGCGTGGATCGGCGTCGCGCCCCGCGCGCTCGCATTCGATGCCAAGACGAATGGCACGCTGGGCGTCCATGTCCCAGGGATGCCACAAATCCAGGTCGGGAAACTCGGTGGCCATGAGCTCGGCATCGGCCAGACCGGCGGCGGCATCCTCTTCGGTGTGGCGCGCGATCGCGCAGGCATGCTCAACGGTGGTGGCGATGCTGTCGGTATGCAGGTCCGCGGTGCTGGCCGAGCCCTTGCGGTGGCCGAAGTACACGGTGATGGAAACACCCCGATCGCGCGTATGCTCGACTGTCTCCACTTCGCCCAGGCGCACGTTGACGTTCAAACCGCGATCCAGGTTCATGCCCACCTCAGCCTGGCTGGCACCCTTCTGCAGGCAACGGGCGATTACCTCGCGGGCAAGTCCGGAAAGACGGTCAATGTCGGAGAGCGAAGCGTCACGATTCGTATCAAGCTGGTTCACTGGGTATCCTTGCTGCTGAATTCAATAAAAATTGCGGATGGCGGTGAGCGACGATGGCGACGAGCGACGAAGATATCAACTGGGATGAGCACTACGGCGGTCCCAGCCGCAGCACGCAACGACGCGAGTCGCTGGATGTGCTTGCCCTGGCCAAGGAACTGGCTGGGCTTTCCGAGGGCGAACTCGACCTGGTTCCGCTCTCAGAAGCCCTGCGGCTCCAAGTAGACGAAGCCAGGCGCATCACCCAGGCGATCGCGCACAAGCGCCAAGTACATTACCTGGCCAAACAACTGCGCAAACATGACGACGAAATCCCCGCTATTCGCCTGGCGCTGGATGCTCCCAAACAGGAGAAACGTCGTGCCAACGCACAACTCCATCACGCCGAAACCTGGCGCGATCGCTTGATCGCCGAAGGCGACGAAGCGATCAATATCCTGCTTGGCGAACATCCGACAGCGGACCGTCAACAGCTTCGACAACTGGTGCGTCAAGCCAATCTCGAGCTCAAGGCCAACAAACCGCCGGCCGCATCGCGCCAGATCTTCCGGATCCTGCGCGAGCTGCTTGCGTAGCGCAGGGCTTTGAGCGCTGCGCTTGAGACACGAAATCCGCTGGCAGCGCGAAACTGTGCGCGCTGCCCTTGATCCGTTGAGTTGTCGAAAAACGACAGCGGAACAAACCCCGCTCTACGCACGCGTACCGCCTACCGTCATGCCGTCGATTCGCAACGTCGGCTGTCCGACTCCGACCGGTACGCTCTGACCGTCCTTGCCGCAAACACCGACACCGGCATCAAGTTTCAAATCATTGCCGACCCTGGACACGCGTAGCATCACTTCCGGACCCGATCCGATCAAGGTCGCGCCTTTCACTGGCCGCGTCACTTTGCCATTTTCAATCAAATAGGCTTCGCTGGCCGAAAACACAAACTTGCCCGAGGTGATGTCGACTTGGCCGCCACCGAAGTTGACGGCGTACAGGCCCTTGTCAACAGAGGCGATGATGTCTTCCGGGGCGTCTTGCCCAGGCAACATATAAGTATTGGTCATGCGCGGCATCGGTAGATGGGCGAAGCTCTCGCGGCGGCCATTGCCGGTGGCAGCCACGCCCATCAGGCCGGCGTTGTGTTTGTCCTGAAGATAACCTTTGAGCACACCATTCTCGATCAGCGTTGTGCACTGCGTTGGTGTGCCCTCGTCGTCGATATTCAGTGAGCCACGGCGGGCAGCCAGAGTGCCGTCATCGACGATGGTGCAAAGTTTTGAAGCGACTTGCTCACCCATGCGTCCGGAAAATGCGGACAGCCCTTTGCGGTTGA
>JANMSL010000346.1:0-6783 GCA_031389245.1 Lysobacterales bacterium
ACTCTGAAAGATTGAAGCCGCCAGTCGCGGCCTGTGCCTGATCAGCAGGAGTCTCGTTCACGGCATCACCGCGCGATTCTCGCGATCAATCGGATGGACCACTTGCCCGGTTACCAGCTTGTGCACGCCCGCAGTCACGATCCAGTCACTCGGCATCAGCCCGGAGATAACGCTGACGCCATCTTCGCGGTATTTGCCGATGCGCACTTCGCGCAGGCTGACGTTGTGTGTCTTCGGATCGATCACCCATGCGGCGGTCTTGCCGTCTTTCTCGTGCAACGCGGACAGCGGGATCAGCACGGCAGCGGCGGCATCGGCATCGGTGAAGAACACGCGTGCAGTCATGCCCAATTGCACACTGTCGTCGGGCAAATCAAAACTCACCCGCACCGCGTACGTGCGCGTGGCCGCATCGGCTTCGGAAGCCACTTCGCGGATCTTGCCGGAATAGCGCTTGCCGCCTTCGGACCAGAGCTCGAGAATCAACGCGCGCCCGGGCTTGAACGCGGCGTAGCGTGACTCTGGCACATCGATTTCGACTTCCAGTTCGCCAGACTGGGCCAGCGACAGCACCGGTGTCCCTGCCGTCACTACTTGGCCGACATCGGCATTGACCGAGGTAATTACCCCGTCGGCATCGGCCTGCAGGCGGGTATATTTGCTTTGGTTGCGCGCTACTTGAGCCTGCGCCTGTGCCTGCTCCAGTCGTGCCTGGGCGGCCTCGCGCTGATTGGTGCGCGCATCAAACAGCGCCTTGCTGATGTAGTTTTTTTCGAGCAGCAGACGATGCCGCTCCAGTTCCGCATCGGCGAGGCTCAGATCAGCCGCTGCCGACGCCACCGCCGCAGCGGCCGAACTGACTGCCAGTTGCGCGTCTTCGGGTGCCAGTGTCGCCAGCACCTCGCCCTTCTTGACGCGCTGACCATTGTTCACGCGGCGCGATTCGATCTTGCCGCCGATGCGAAAACCAAGCATGGTCTGGTAGCGCGCGCGCACATCACCGGAATAGGTTTCGATGGCCAGCGATTCGAGCGGCACCGGCTGCGCCGCGATCGCCGGGCGGACCGGCTCGGCGGGCTTTTGCTTGCTCCCGCATGCGCTTAACATGAGCGCCGCAGCGGCGAGCGCCCCCAAGCAGAACCTACGCAGAACCGGGTGTGCCATGGCGATGCTCCAAGCTGGACGATGGGTAAATGCGCGCCCGCCCTGATCGCTGGTCGGCACGCTGCACGTATTAGTAAACCGACCGGTATGCTAAAGTTACTAAACCGAACTGTCCAGTATTGTTTTTATGAACGCATCCATTGACATCAAATCGCTTCCCGGCCGCCCCAAGGACCTGGAAAAGCGCGCCTCCATTCTGGAAGCGGCAAAAACCCTGTTCCTGTCGCGCGGCTTTGAAGGCACCAGCATGGACGCCGTCGCCGCCGAAGCCGGCGTCTCCAAGCTCACCGTCTACAGTCACTTCGGCGACAAGGACACCTTGTTCATCGCTGCGGTGCAGTCCAAGTGCGAGCGCCAACTGCCCGAAGCCATGTTTGACGTGTCCCTGCGTGGCACCCCCATTCGCAAAGCCTTGCTCGCGATCGCACATGCATTCCACGGACTGGTGCACAGTCCCGAGGCGATCGCCTTGCATCGAATGATGGTGGCGAACTCGGGTCAGTCCACGCACCTGGCCGAGTTGTTCTACGCGGCCGGCCCGAAACGCACCCTGGCCAGCTTCGAACGCTTTCTACGCGAAGCCATCGCCGCCGGTGAGCTCGAGATCAAAGAGCCAGCGCGCGCAGCCGGACATTTTCTGGTGCTGCTCAAAGGTCTCCACCACATGCGCCAACTGGTCGGCTGCGGTGGCGAAATGAGCGACAAAGAACGCGACGCCCATATCAAAAGCACAGTCGATATGTTCCTGCGGGCTTATCGGGTGGAACGCGGACAGTATCTCGCGCGAACGCGAGATTGAATGCTGCCGCTTGAACGGCTGCGCTGAGGACACAACTCCAATCACTGAGCAAATTCACTAAGACGCTTGGACGTCCTTCGTTGCCAGCCGACTCACCGGCAATCAGCTATCGAGAATTTCTGGAGGTCTGGCTAGTTTTCCTTGCTATTCGAGCGCGAGCCGTCGACGTGTATGTTTGTTCTGTAGTCGCACACTCCCGTTGCCAGCGTCCGGTCCCACTCCGTTTGTAACAGGGTAGCGATGCCTTTGCTTTCATCGAAGGCGAACGACGCGCCACTGAAACCCATGCTTGCAACCGAGTCCCTTGATCCGCGTTCCGGTCTGCGCCTGTTTTGAAAATTAACTATCTGCTCGCCGGCAAGTCGCTTCTTCGGGTCCGTCTTCCTTGCTGGGAGCGGACACTCTTGACGTTGCGGTGGACCTGTCCGGTGCAGGCAGGTCAAAGTGATGGTGTCCGAAAATGGCGAGTATTTGAATCCTGGGACGCATATCGTTTGATCGCGCTTCAAAAAACACCGATCCCCGGCCCAACAATCTCACCAAAAAATGGCGGAACCATGAACGTGTCGCTTCGACTTACGTATCTGCGAATAGAATTGGCAGCGGTTGGCATCACCTTCATCACTCAGGCCATGGCGAGCCCTGCTGTCGCAACACCCAGTTCGCCCGAGTGCAGCGCCGCTGAGTATCACCAGTTGGACTTCTGGATCGGCGATTGGGACGTCTTCGAGACCGATGCCCCGGGCGGACCGTCCATAGCGCGCGCCCACGTTGACCCCATCGCCCAGGGCTGCGCAATCCATGAGCTCTATGAGCAGCACGATGGGCTCATTGGCGACAGCATCCTGAGTTACGATCCCGTGCGCAAACACTGGCAACAGACTTGGGTCACCAATCGCGGCTCGATCATGGTTATCGTGGGCAACTTCAAGGACGGCGTGCTGGTTCTGGAAGGCGAGGTGCATCTCAAAACTGGCAAGTCGGTCATGCAGCGCATTACCTGGAAGACCCAGGGCAAGGGCGTGCGCGAGTCAGCGGTGCTGTCGAAGGACGGCGGCAAGACCTGGGCACCGGCGTTCGATCTGCTGTTCCTGAAGCATGAAGTCAACCAAAAATGAGCGCTGATCGTCGAATGAGGCCCTCTGGTAGCTGATTGCGATGTCTCGTTTCCTGCGTTCAGTCACATCGTAAGCACCTGCATCGAGGACGTCGTGTACCAATCCGTGCTTCGCTTCTGGTTCCAAGAGATTTCACCTGCGCAGTGGTGGAAAGTCGACGCGGCGTTGGATCGTCTGATCGTCGAGCGATTCTCTGCACTCCACGATCGAGCAACGCGCTCGGAGTTGTTCGAATGGCGCACAGAATCCAGAGGACGACTGGCTGAAGTCATTGTGCTCGATCAGTTCTCCCGGAACATGTACCGAGGTGACAGGCTCGCCTTCGCAGCCGACGCTCTGGCCTTGGCACTGGCTCAAGAAGCCGTAGCGGCAAAGGCTGACCTCGCGCTCTCAACAGAAGAACGCGCCTTCCTGTACATGCCGTACATGCACAGCGAGTCAAGGTTGATTCACCAGGTGGCGGAGCGCCTCTTCAAGGAAAACGGACCGCAAAGCAACTACGACTTTGAACTTCGACACAAGGCGATCATCGACCGCTTTGGTCGCTACCCGCATCGCAACGTAATGCTCGGACGCCAATCCACCGAGGAAGAACTTGCGTTCCTTGCGCAACCCGGGTCGAGCTTCTAGGAGCAGCACGTGGCGCCTGACCCATCACTCAAACACGCGGCGGCATGCCGCCTTGCTCAAAGGTTGAGGCTGCAGAAAAGCCCTTTTCGCGCTTCGGATTGTATGCGGCGCCATCGCCACCGCGTTAGCCGTTGTGGCGCCTCGCCGTACACCTGCCAGCACAGAGGTATTTCGTCGTCGCGATAGGTCGTTGCACAAGCCATCGACGGTTGCTGCGCGCGGATTCCTTGCCACGCTGGGTCACAGCGGAGTTTCACGCGCAGGTGCGTTCCCGCGAAGCAGTCAGCCCAATGCCTGCGCCAGGCTGTAACCGCACAGCATCATGACGGTGACCGCGGTTGCAAGACGCGCATGCCGGGGCTGGGCGTGCTTGACTACGCGCGCAGCGATCGGAGCTGCGATCACTCCGCCGACGAGTAGACCGAGCACTACATTGAGGTGGGTGAATCCCACATGCGGTAGCAGGATGATGGTCACGGTGAGGCTGACCAGAAACTCGGCGGCATTGACACTGCCGACGACAAACCTGGGCGGTATGCCACGCGCGACCAACTGTGTGGTGGTGATGGAACCCCAACCGCCGCCGCCTGCTGCATCCAGGAACCCGGCCACAACGCCAAGCACGCCAGTGCGGCGCGCGACATCCACCGGCGGGGTGCCGACCCTGGGACGCAGTACGCGCCACAGCACCAGTATGCCGATTCCAAACAGATAGACCGCGATCCACGGCTTGAGTACTGCGGCGTCGATCACACCCAATGTGGTGGCACCGATCGCAGCGCCAATCACCCCGAACAGCGCCAGCCGCTTGAACAACGCCGGATTCACATTGCCGTGGCGCCAATGGCTGAAGCCCGATACGGCGGTGGTGGCGACCTCGGCGGAATGCACGCTCAAGCTCACTGCAGCCGGCGGCACCCCCATGCTGAGCAGCAGTGCGGAACAGATGGCGCCATAGGCCATGCCCAGCGCGCCGTCGATCAGTTGCGCGATCAGCCCGATCATCAAGAAGAAATAGAAATCCGTGGAAAGTTCCATCGCTTGCGCTCTGCAGTCAGCCCACTGTGGGGGCAATCGGCAGAGGCGGGAAATACCCGCAGGGCATAAGCCCATGCAGTTCGCTCCTTTGTGCTGGCGCGAACCGTCTCTCTAGCATGTGCACCATCCCGAGAACTCCGATGAAAGCCACCTCGATCCATCCCATTGCCGAAGCACTGCCCGAGATCGTCGCTCTGCGCGACAAACTCAGCTGGCTGAGCGACGGTCTGGATGTGCGTTCGTTGCTGTGGATTTCCGGCTACGCCGCGGGACTGGCCGCAGCGCAGCAGCAGGGCAATGTCGCCACCGTTGCTGCCGAGCCGGCCGCAGCGGCGCTAAGCATTCTGTACGGCTCGCAGACCGGCAATGCCAAACGCGCCGCGGAAAAATTACACGATCAGGCGCTGCAGGCTGGAATCGCCGCAAGGCTGCTGCGCCTGGACGACTACACACCCAAGCAGCTCGCGGCCGAGCGCTCGGTCTGGCTGGTGGTCAGCACGCAGGGCGATGGCGATCCCTCCGATGATGCGCGCCGCTTCGTCGACGTGTTGCGCTCCAAGCGAGCACCGCGACTGCCGCAACTGCGTTATGCCGTGCTCGGCCTTGGCGATGCGTCGTATCCGAAGTTTTGCGAAATCGGGCGCATCATTGACGAGCGCCTCGCCGAACTCGGCGCCACGCGCTGGTTTGCGCGCGGTGAGGCCGATGTCGATATCGTTTCGGTGCTGGAACCCTGGTCCAGACAGGCGTTGGAAATTGCACGCGACGAACTGGCCACGCCCAATTCCATAGCCAGTGTCACGCCGATCCGCGCGCGCAGCAATGCCAACAACTGGCACCGCGACCAACCATTCGCTGCCGAGGTATTGGCCAATCAGCGCATCACCGCGCGCGACAGTGCCAAAGACGTTCGCCACATCGAACTGTCTCTGGCCGAATCCGGTATCAGCTATGAACCCGGTGACGCACTCGGGGTCTGGCCGGAAAACAGTGCCCAGTCAGTGCAGGCCGTGCTCAGTGCCAGCCGACTGCAGGCTGAGGCGACGGTCACCGTTGGCGAACATACGCGTTCATTGGGCGAGTGGCTACAGCGTGAGCGAGAGATCGGCAAGTTGTCGCGTCCATTTCTGCAGAGGCTGGCAGAGCGCAGCGGCAGCGTCGAGTTGCAGTATCTGTTGGCAGCGGAGCAACGCGCCGGGCTGTCGAGCTTCCTGTCCACGCACCGCATCCTGGATGTGTTGCGCGCGCATCCCACCGACTGGGACGCAACCTCACTGATCACGGCGCTCGGTCCTATTGCACCACGACTGTACTCGATCGCATCAAGCCGAAAACAGGTCGACGATGAAGTACACCTCACCGTCGCGACCATTGGCTGGGAAGCACACGGCAGCAAGCATCACGGTGTTGCCAGCGATTGGCTGTCGACGCGCACAGCAGAGCAGGACAAAGTGCGGGTCTACATCGAGCCGAACACCCGCTTTCGCCTGCCGGCAAGCCCGGATACCGATCTGATCATGATCGGGCCGGGCACCGGCGTTGCGCCATTTCGCGCCTTTGTGCAGGAACGAGCAGCCATTGGCGCAACGGGCCGGCAGTGGCTGTTTTTCGGCAACCAGCATTTTTCCAGCCAGTTCCTTTATCAAGTGGAATGGCAGGAAGCTTTAAAGCGCGGTCAGCTGCAGCGTCTCGACCTCGCCTTCTCGCGCGATCAGGCCGAGAAAATCTATGTCCAGGATCGCCTGCGGCAACAAGCCCGTGCGCTTTACGCTTGGCTGCAAAACGGCGCCCATCTGTATGTCTGCGGAGACGCGACGAACATGGCCGGCGACGTGCACCGGGCACTGATCGATGTCATCGAGCAGGAACGCGGTGGCGGACGCGAAGACGCTGAAGCCTATCTCGCGGAACTTGACTCCGCCCATCGCTATTTGCGCGACGTGTACTGACATGACCGATAACAACAGCCTATCTGCAGTCGAAGGCATCAAGGCACGCAGTCGCCTGCTGCGCGGTACCTTGGTTGAAAGCCTG
>JANMSL010000350.1:0-5653 GCA_031389245.1 Lysobacterales bacterium
GGGTCGGGCGTTTCATGATTCAGGATTTTCTCGGTAGTTTTTCCCCCACACTTGGCAACACGCGTTCATGGGTCGGCAACCTCGTGGCGACCACGTTGTGCGTCACCGGCTGGGGTTATTTTCTCTACCAAGGCGTTGCCGATCCGCTCGGAGGTATCAACAGTCTGTGGCCTCTGTTCGGGATTGCCAATCAGATGTTGGCGGCGATCGCGCTGGTTTTGGTTACGGTGGTGTTGGTCAAGATGAAGCGCGAGCGCTACGTCTGGGTGAGTTTGGCGCCGTTGACCTGGCTACTGATCTGCACGCTGAGCGCCGGCTGGAACAAGCTCTTTCATGACGACGTGCGCATCGGATTTCTCAGCCACGCGACGAAATTCAAGGCTGCGCTGACGCAGGGCGAGGTGTTGGCACCGGCGGGTTCGCTCGCGCAGATGCAGCAGATCGTGATCAACGACTACGTCAACGCCACGTTGTGCGCCGTGTTCATGGCTATTGTTGTG
This sequence comes from Lysobacterales bacterium, assembly GCA_031389245.1. Lineage (GTDB taxonomy): Bacteria > Pseudomonadota > Gammaproteobacteria > Xanthomonadales > Ahniellaceae > 0-14-3-00-62-12. The sequence goes on from JANMSL010000350.1 coordinate 501, forward strand.
TCGGTAGCGCTCCTGGGATTGCGCGCTGGCCTGCGCGCGCTGCGTATTCCGAACTTTACCGCCCAGGAGGAGCCGGCATGATCAAGCGCCTTTTTGAACTGATGCGCCTGATGGTCGGAGTGCCAGACTACGACCGATTTGTCGCGCACCAGCGTGCCCACCATCCGGACGCACCGATCATTTCCCGGGCGGCATTTATCGCCGAACGACAACAGGCACGCTATGGTGGCAAGTCGCAAAACCGTTGCTGTTGATTCAATAGGGCAGTGGTGCACCAGCGCGCTCGATCAGGCCGGCCGTATAATCACTTCGGTCGCGCTTGATCTGGCCTACACATCCCATACTTCAGACTCGTGATTTACCTCGTCCCGCGATCGGAGCCAGTCCAATGAATACTCCAGCCAGCGTCCGCTCCATGCCCGACATCGCCAAGGAAGCACGCCCGGCGGTAGCCGGCGCGCTGGATTGGGTGGGGATGAGCGACATTGAAGTGCCGGTACGCATTGCCGACGCCGATGGCAGCGTGATGCAGGTGCCGGCGCGGGTGACCGCGTATGTGAACCTGAATAGCGCGGAAGCGCGCGGCATTCACATGTCGCGTCTGTATTTGTTGGTGGACCGTCTGCTCGGTTCGGAAACCTTGTCACCGTGCGCCGTGCGCCGCGTGCTTAAAGAGTTTCTGAATTCGCACGTGGAATTGTCGAACCGGGCACTGCTGCGCATCGAATTCGATTACATGGTACGGCGCAAGGCATTGGTCAGTGACAATAGCGGCTGGCGCTCGTACCCAGTGGTGATCACCGGCACGCTGGATCGCGGCCATTTCAGTGTTGAGACGGCGCTGGACATCACCTATTCGAGCACCTGTCCTTGCTCGGCAGCGCTGGCACGACAGTTGATCCAGGACCAGTTTCGGCAGGACTTCGCCGCCGACCAGCCGCTCGACCACGACCGTGTCCTGCATTGGCTGGGTAGCGAGCAGGGTATCGTCGCGACTCCGCATAGCCAGCGCAGCACCGCAGAAATCCGCGTGCGACTGATTCCCAGCTTCGAGCGCTTTCCGCTGATCGAGCTGATTGACAGCGTCGAGCAGTCACTGCGCACGCCAGTGCAGACTGCAGTAAAACGCGAAGACGAGCAGGCGTTTGCGCGCATCAACGCCGCCAACCTGATGTTCTGCGAAGATGCTGCGCGCCGCGTCCAGAACGCGCTCAATGACGAACCGCACGTCGCTGATTTCTGGGTGCGTGCCAGTCACTTCGAAAGCCTGCATCCGCATAATGCGGTGGCAGTTGCGACCAAGGGTGTGCCGGGTGGGTTTAGCGCCTGAGCGCGAAGATTCCCTGCGCACAAAGAAAAGCTCGGGCGCAGTATCAACAGTTCTTGTGAGAGTCCCGGTGGCCGCGAAGCGCTTTGTTGAGAACAAAGCTTAGGCGGCGAATTTCCGCACGGCGCTGTTCAATTCAAGCACTAGCTGCTCAATCCGAAAGCGTCGCGACGTTGCATGTGCAAGACCGTGCCGCTGAAAAGTTGATGCACCTATGTCGCAACGCCAAACAGACTGCCTACACCCGCTGTCAGCGCCATCGCCAATGCACCCCAAAAGGTGACGCGAAGCACCGCACGCGGTTGCGAGGCTCCACCGCCGCGCGCGGACAAAACGCCCAACAAGGCGAGAAAGCCGATCGAGGCACCGAACACGATTGGCATCAGATGCTCGGCAGGTACAAATCCGACGAGGAGCAAGGGCAGGGTGGCACCGGCTGCAAAGCTCGTTGCGGACGCCAGTGCTGCCTGGACCGGACGCGCGCTTACTGTTGCAGAGATGCCTAACTCATCGCGTGCATGCGCGCCGAGCGCATCATGTGCGGTCAACTGTTCAGCAACTTGGCGCGCGAGCGTTCGCTCCAGCCCTCGGTGCACATAGATATTGGTCAGCTCATCCAGCTCGCTGGCTGGGCTGTCGGCAAGTTCGGCACGCTCGCGCGCCAAGTCGGCGTGCTCGGAATCAGCTTGCGAGCTGACCGAAACGTACTCTCCGGCCGCCATCGACATGGCACCGGCCACCAGGCCAGCGATTCCCGCTACCCAGATATCGGTGCTGGTGGCGCCAGCGGCCGCAACACCGACAATCAGGCTGGCGGTCGAGACGATGCCATCGTTGGCGCCGAGTACCGACGCGCGCAGCCAACCAATGCGATGACTGCGGTGCGATTCATGGTGACGACTGGGCATGCTGCGATCCACCTTCAGAGATTGCCGATTGTCGCACTGCTGGACCGAGATCCACAGACCGGCAGCGGCAACTTCTTGCTGCGCAAGCGGCAACTGTGGGTCCGACCTGCGGTCGGACGCTCTTTCTCCCAGCGGCATACGGTGGCGAGCTACTGCCAATGCCAGAGATCAAGAAATACGCCGGATCGCCCAGCCTTCTGTCTTTTGATCGCCGAGCAGCAATTAAGCCGCCTTCGCCTTCGCAGCCAACTGGCGCAGTACATACTGCAGCAACCCGCCATGACGATAAAACTCGACTTCCTTTGGCGTGAGCAGCAGCACCTTGACCGTGAAGCGGGTTTCCTTGCCGTTTTCGCCCGAGGCAACGACTACGATTTCTTTCGCGATGCCGTCCTTGAGGCCGGCCAGCGTGAACGTTTCTTTTCCGGTCAGACCAAGGGTCTGCGCATTTTCGTTGTTGACAAACTGCAGCGGCAAGACGCCCATGCCGACCAGATTACTGCGATGAATACGCTCAAACGTTTCGGCAATGACCGCTTTGACGCCAAGCAGCATGGTGCCTTTGGCGGCCCAGTCGCGTGACGAGCCGGTACCGTATTCCTTGCCAGCCAGCACTACCAAGGGCGTGGCCTCGGACCTGTAGCGCTGCGCCGCATCGTAGATGCTGAGCTTTTCGCCACTGGGTACATGCACCGTGTTGCCACCTTCTTCGCCACCCAACATCAGATTCTTTATGCGGATGTTGGCAAAGGTGCCACGCAACATCACGTCATCATTGCCGCGTCGTGCACCGTAGGAATTGAAATCGGCCTTGGCGACGCCGCGTTCCTGCAGAAACAATCCGGCCGGGCTACTGGCTTTGATGTCGCCCGCAGGCGAAATGTGGTCGGTGGTGATCGAGTCGCCAAACATGCCCAGACAACGCGCACCAAAGATGTCATTGATCGATCCCACGTCCATGGTCATGCCGTGGAAGTAGGGTGGGTGCTTGATGTAGGTCGATGCGGTATCCCAGACGTAGAGATCTCCCTCCGGTGACTGAACCTGATTCCAGCGGCTATCGCCCTTGAACACGTCGGCGTAGTTCTTGTTGAACATGTCCGGCCCAATGGTCGCGAGGATCGTGTCGGAAATTTCGCGATTGCTCGGCCAGATGTCGCGTAGATAAACCGCTTGGCCATCGCTGCCGGTGCCGAGTGGTTCTGTGGTCATGTCGATGTCCACGGTGCCGGCGATGGCGTACGCCACCACCAGCGGCGGTGAAGCGAGATAGTTCATCTTCACTTCGGAATGCACACGGCCTTCGAAATTGCGATTACCGGAGAGTACCGAAGCGACCGCAAGGTCACCCTCGACGATGCCCGCGCTGACTTCCACTGGTAGCGGACCAGAGTTGCCGATGCACGTCGTGCAACCATAGCCGACCACGAAGAATCCGAGTTTTTCCAGGTCGGTGAGTACGCCCGCCTTGGCCAGATAATCGGTGACCACCAAAGAACCTGGTCCGAGTGAGGTCTTGACCCAGGGTGCGGCCTTGAGGCCTTTGGCGACGGCATTGCGCGCGAGCAGACCAGCGCCCAGCATCACCGCCGGATTCGAGGTGTTGGTGCAGGACGTGATCGCCGCGATGACCACGGACCCGTCACTGAGATGCGCATCCTGGTCGTTGATGCGAATTTTCGAGCGTGGTCTGCCGGACAACTGTTCGGCCTGTGGCTGACCACCACCTTCGTCAACGAACTTGGATACTTCGCCGATCTTGGGTTTGCGGTTCGCCACCATGCCTTCGAGATTGGCATGGAAATTATTCTTCATCTCGCTCAGCAGTACACGGTCCTGCGGACGCTTGGGCCCGGCGAGTGAGGGCAGGACGCTGGCCATGTCCAATTCCAGCGTGGCGCTGAAATCTGGATCAGCCGCTCCCGCCACGCGCCACAGCCCCTGGGCCTTGGCGTAGGCCTCGACCAATGCGATCTGATCTTCGCCGCGGCCGGACAGGCGCAGATAGCTGAGCGATTCGCCATCGATCGGGAAGATGCCGCAGGTGGCGCCGTACTCGGGGGCCATATTGGCAATCGTGGCGCGGTCGGCCAGTGGCAGATGGTCGAGGCCGTCGCCATAGAATTCGACAAACTTTCCAACCACACCGAGCTTGCGCAGCATCTGGGTAACGGTCAACACCAGGTCGGTTGCAGTGGCACCCTCGGGCAACTTACCGGTCAACTTGAAGCCCACAACTTGTGGAATAAGCATCGACGAGGGCTGGCCGAGCATCGCGGCTTCCGCTTCGATACCGCCGACGCCCCAGCCGAGCACGCCCAGACCATTGATCATGGTGGTGTGCGAGTCGGTGCCGTAGACCGTGTCGGGGAATGCAAGCAGCTGGCCATCGCGTTCATCGGTCATCACTACGCGCGCAAGATGCTCCAGATTGACCTGGTGCACGATGCCGGTACGCGGCGGCACTACTTTAAAATTGCGGAAGGCTTTCTGGCCCCAGCGCAGGAAGCTGTAGCGCTCACCGTTGCGGCCAAACTCGATAGCGACATTGTCTTCAAGTGACGAGGCCTTGCCAAACGAATCGACCTGCACTGAGTGATCAATGACCAGTTCGGCTGGCGCCAGCGGGTTGATCTTGTTCGGATCGCCACCGCGCTTCACCATCGCGTCGCGCATCGCGGCCAGATCGACGATGCAAGGCACGCCGGTGAAATCCTGCAACACCACGCGCGCGGGCATGAAGGCGATCTCGATATCAGGTTCGGCTTTTGCATCCCACTGCGCGACCGCTTCGATTTCCTTGGTGGTGATGTTTTGTCCGTCTTCCCAGCGCAGCAGGTTCTCCAGCACGATTTTCATAGAAAACGGCAGGCGCTTGACGTCGAACTTCTGGCCGAGTTTGGCGAGGGAGAAGTAGC
>JANMSL010000406.1:0-2218 GCA_031389245.1 Lysobacterales bacterium
CGACCGCAAAGCGAACGCCGAAACAGCGAAAAAGTTGGCTCGGTGGCCGCAAGTCCCGCGCATAAACATGGATGAAGTTGGCTCCCGAAGCCCAGCGCCCGCCCTTGAGTATCTTCATGGGTTGCGCTATGTCTGCGGCCAGCGTTCCGGTGGCCGCTGGCACCGGATTGCGCGTGTCGTCTTTAAGGCCGAGATCGAACTGCTCGTTGTACCAGTCGGCTACATATTCCAAGACATTGCCGGCCATGTTGTAGGCACCATAAGGCGACTTGCCATTGCTGAAAGCATCAACCGGCGTCGGCGTACAGCCGCTAGGTCCCCGAAAGCCCGCATAGGTGTCGTCCGGGTACTCGTCGCCCCAGGGCCAGATGCGGCGGTCGGTACCCCGTGCCGCCTTGACCCACTCGGCTTCCGTCGGTATGCGAAAGCCCATCCAGCGGGTGAATTCATCGGCCAGGTTCCACGACAGATGGGTCGCCGGCAGGTCGCGCTCGGGCTCGGTCAGAGAATATTCTCCGGTTGCGCTGCGGCGCACCGCGCAACCCTTGGTTTCGCCGTCTCGGTACTCGGTCCGATGCTTGACCTCCTTCAAGTCAAGAAATCGCTTGAGGTCACGCGCACGGGCTTCATACTTGGCAATGTAATAACCGTCGAGCCAGACCTTGACGTCGCGGAACCAGGGTTTGCCCTGTTGCACGACCTTTTCACGATCACCGTTCTCGATGGCATACCAGAACCAGCCCTCTGGAACAAGGACGAATTCGACGCCGTTGATGAGGATTTCGCGCGGCAGATTTTGCGGCTGTGTTTCAGCGGCGGCGGCAGTGCTGCCAAACATCGACAGGGCGGACAGCAGGGTTGCCAGAAGAAAAGTTCGCATGGCTGTTCCTATTGCTCGCGCACGAGGCGAATGCCGATGGTATCGAGCGCCTCGCCAGTTGAATAATGACCACGCTTGGCGCACCGTGTCTGCTCAAGTTCAGTTCGAAAACTCCCGCCACGTATCACGCGTTGGCCGCCATCCGTTTCAACGCGCGGATTGAAAAGTGTATGTCGGGCATAGCCGTCGGCGAGGTAGCCGTCACTCACCCATTCCCAGACATTGCCCTGCATATCGTGCAGTCCGAAGGCGTTGGCTTCCAAAGTGCCGACGGCTGACGGCTTCGGGCTGCGGTACTGGTACCACGCAAGCTTGTTCAGCTTGTCCTGATCGGGTGCGGTATCCGCGTCATCTTTCTGGCCGGCCCGACAGGCATACTCCCACTCCGCTTCGGTCGGCAATCGGAAGCGATGCTTGCCGCCCGAGCGCACGCTCAACTGTTCGGCAAAGCTGCGCGCCTGTGTCCAGGTCACCTGAGCTACAGGAATATCCTTATCGGCGCCAGGGACAACGCTGGTTGGCATGATTTGCTGCCATTCCTTGATACGCACTTCAAATTTACCCATCCAGAAAGCGTCCACGCAGACTTCGTGCTGTGGTTTTTCGTTTTCAGAAATGCTTTTTTTAAAACCTATTTGCTCCCAGTGCGAATCAGCCGGGGGCGGTGTCGGCTTGGCTGTGCCCATCTGGAAACAACCCTTCGGCACCGCGACGAAGGGCATCCCAGTGGTCGGCTCATTCCAGGTCTGCGCTGCCGGTCCGGCCCCGGCGGCGCTCGTCAGCAGCATTCCAATTGCAAAGGCGATCTGTCGCATCACGGTTTATCCTGTAAAAGCGCACGCTCGCCCGAGCGCCAGAAAAGCCGTGCATAGAACCACAATAAAGTAGCGATACCGACCCCGATGGTCGCAATCAGCCAGGGCTCGGTCGGGTCATAAATAATGCGGTAGCCCATCCAGGTGTCAAGACGCTCGTAGCGCAGTTGTCCGCCGCTAAGGTCGAGAGATTCCCCCGGACGCAATTCAAAACGCTGGTCGCCCTGCCGCAGCACCAGATGATGGCGAATCTCCAGTGCACCCAGCCCAGAGCGCTGACCACCTACCGGCGTTGCCGGTGCGGCTTCAATGTTGAGCATCACCCACAGCTCTGGCCCGCCAGGCAAGTGCCAGTTTGTGACGGGGCCGAGTCCCTCTATTCCGCTGTCGGGCAATTGCACCGTGCCAAACCCGCCCTCGCCGGCGGCTGGCTGCCAGTGAAACAAGGGCGAGAAGCCACGGCGGGAGCTTGCATAAATGCGGTAGCCGCCAAGAATGAGCGGACGGTCGTCGCCGATCTCGG